>DOWI01000180.1 GCA_003519645.1 Oscillospiraceae bacterium | reverse complement strand
ACTTTTATGTTGACAAAGACAGCAAATTGGTGTATAATTACACTATTATACCAGTTTTATCAACTGTTTAGTTTCGAAAATGAATCCTCTCTACAAAGGCATTTAACACTATCAGTTGAGACATAAAAAGGAGGAATTTGGTTGATAGCGCGCAATGTAATGCGACGGGTTAACCGCGGTATTGTTTTAGCGGTTATCCTTGTTGTCGGTTTAATTAGTTATCTTATTTACGACAATGCAAGATTCGGCACAGAAAAAATCGCTATACAAAATATGATCACCGAATATGCGAAAGCGGCGGGAGATTTAAACATTTTACCTGCCCAAGAGCAAAAAGCAGGTGAAAGCCCATCAAACGATGCCATTCGTAAAAAGCTTCAAGAAAATAGAGCAGTAATAAGTAAGTATCTAACCGAACAGAACAGTTATAATTCTGCACTGGATCATGCCACCCGGAGTCTTGATAATGTTTTCTCGGATAACACAGCCAAAAACGCTTATGTAACAGAATGCGAGTATACCATAACGTCGGTGAAAAACATAAAGAAAACAGGTCCAAAACATGCAACTGCTGAAATCACCGTGCAGGTTCAGTTGAAAACAATCGGAAAGCCCTCTTTTTTCACACTCATAAGCAATCATTATATAGATGAACAGTATTACGGGTATGGTGATCCTCATAAGCCGGAAGGTTCCGTAGAAATAGTCGATACAAAAAGATATACATATACATGGGAGTTTACAATGTACAACGCCACGCTGGTAAAGCAGGCCGGCAAATGGAAATTTGCCGGTACGGGCGGTTTGGGTTATAACACGAACGGAAAGCTGGTGGAGGAGTAATGGAAACCATATTAAAGGTAAGCAATTTGAAAAAGAATATGGGCGGTCGTAAAATCATCGACGATGTTTCCTTTGAGACCTATGCCGGCGAAGTTTTCGGTTTTCTCGGCCCTAACGGAGCGGGTAAGACAACAACAATCANNATGGGTCTTTTAGACATTGATGAAGGTCATATTGAAATTTGCGGCTTTGACAACGTCCGCCATTTTGAAAAAGCAATGGAGTGTGTAGGCGGCATTGTGGAAAATCCCGAAACATACTCTTATCTGACCGGAATGCAGAATCTCAGACAATACAAAAGAATGCGGAAAGGTGTAACAGAAGAACGGTTAAAAGAGGTAGTAAAGCTGGTAGGGCTCGAAAATCGCATTCATGAAAAGGTTAAGCGGTATTCGCTGGGTATGCGACAGCGGCTTGGGCTGGCACAGGCAATCATGCATCGTCCCAAGCTGATTGTGATGGACGAGCCCACCAACGGTCTCGATCCGTCAGGAATACGCGAACTTCGTGATATTTTTAAACGCCTTGCACACGAGGAAGGCGTGTCAGTTTTGGTATCCAGTCACCTTCTTTCAGAAATGGAACTGATGTGTGACCGTGTAGGCATTTTGGCAAACGGGCGGCTGATTGGCGTAAAGCCTGTCAAAGAGCTGATTATGGAGGCACAGGGAAATCAACGTATTGTTCGATTTACGGTCAATGATATTGAGTCTGCACTTGGGATTCTTGAAGAACGTAAATGGGAGCCCTTCAATGTAACAGAAAATAGCTTTAACATTGCCATTGAAAACGACCAACAGCTTGGCAGTATCGGCATTGCACTGGCAGGAGCCGATATATGGCTGCTGGGTATTGAGCGGCAAAGCCATAATCTCGAAGACATCTTTATTGAGATCACCGGAGGAGGTGAGCAGATTGCGTAAGATATGGAATGTTATCATCAACGAATACATAAAAATATTTGCAAAAATTTCAACTAAAATCATGCTGATATGTATTGTGCTTTTGGCTGTACTCTGGAATGTAGGAATGTACTTTTCCAGCCGGAACAATTCATATTCTCCCGAATCGTACGAGCTTGATTTTGATGCGCGGATTTCAGAATACAGCGGGGTTGATGAAACGCGGGCTGATATGTACCGTTTCATGAAAGAAATAGGAATTGAGAGTCTTGAGGACTGGCGTTATAACGCTATAAATGACATTACATATGAGTTGGAAGATAAACAGGCGCCCTCTGGGCAGGAGGAAAAAAGCACTGTAAGCGAATGGTATAAAAAAGCCATAAGAAACAATGATTACAAGGAATATATCAAGCTTCGGATGAAGTATATATCGGGAAACAATGCCCTTACTTCTGAGGAGCGGGGATTAAAGCTTGGGAGTCTGCAATACCTGCTTGATCACGACATACCACCAAGCTACAGTGACTACCGATATCAAAAGCTGCGCAATCTTGAGACAAACAAAATCGATCTTGCAAGACAGGAACAGATGCCCCTTGATTCACAGGATAAAAAAACCATCACAAAGTTACGGAATGACATTGCAATTGACGAATATACGCTGGAACGAAATATAGAAACCTATATGGTTCCGGACGATGGCGATAATTATTTTGATATGAATGGTTTTCTGCCGGTCTTCAGCAACTCTACCATGCTGATTATGGTGATTAATGTTCTGATTATAATTGTTGCCGGAAGCATCATATCCACAGAATTTTCATCCGGAACCATTAAATTTCTGCTGATCAATCCCATCAAGCGTTGGAAAATACTGGTGGCGAAATATCTTGCCGTTCTAACAGTCGGAATCATTATGCTGGTTATCTACTATGTCTTCAATCTGTTGTTAGCAGGGATATTCTTTGGGTTCGGAGATATGGGCGCTCCACTGCTGTCAGTTGTGAATGGAAAGGTGCATGCAGGCTCTAGCCTCCTTTATGTAGCATGGAAATACATCCTCGGCAGCCTGGGTGTACTGACAATGGCAACCTTTGCTTTCGCCGTATCATCACTAGTNNGGACATTTCTACTTTTATCCGGTTATGGAGCGGTCTTTATTTTGGCTAGTGGCCTTCATTGGGATTGGGCACGGTATATTCTGTTTGCTAACACGGATATCAATATGATTATCAACAATCAAACGCCGTTTTTGGGACATACCGTCGGTTTTGCTTTAATTGTAACCGCTGTGTATATGGTTGTATTTCTTTTGACTGCATGGGATGCTTTTGTCAGAAGGGATGTAAAATAGTTAAGTAGTATTATTACAAAAGCCTTTGAAGCCGATATTGGCTTCAAAGGCTTTTTTGTCATATATTAACCCCACCACATACAGTTTTTTAAATCCACTCTGCCGTCAGGCAGAAAAGGCACGCCCTCCTGAGTCAGCAGTTCTCTTTGACGGTTTTCACCTCCGAATGCAAAGGCTTGTGACAACTCGCCCAAGCGGTTTACCACACGATGACAAGGAATGGATACCGGGTCAGGGTTTGCGTGTAATGCATAGCCGACTACACGTGCCCAGCGGGTATTTCCGGCAACTAACGCCACTTGTCCGTAGGTACACACGCAACCTTCCGGTATACGTGAGACAACCTTATAAATCCGCTCAAATGTTTTCCCCATTCGAATACATCCTTATTCCAAACATCATTTCGACTAAATCTTTTCAATCACAAATACCGCTATCTGTCGGGCGGCAATCAGCAGAGCATCCTTACTTTTTCCGGCAGCGGCTGCTGTCACGCTTATCATGTGCTTACCATTATAAACGAGAAGTTGATTGTATTCATTGCTCCATTTTGCCACCTGTCCCAGATTCAGTGTATCCTCAGCATCTTCATATAATGCAACGGTTTCATCAAAATCCTCGCGACTACTTTCAATAATACTGATTTCCATATAGGAAAGCGGATCGTCCGATGAATAGCGCACGGTTGTATTCTCATCCGCCAGCTTTGCCTCCCCTACAGAAACGCCCAAAGCATTTTCGACCTGTTCCACCGTCACCAGATCTGAAATATCAAAATCAAGAAGCGGCGGCGCGGTTGCATAAGTGGTTTGTGTCGTCGCCGAGGACACCTCTTCTTTATCTCCACAACCGCATAATCCTGTAAATATGATCAATGCTATTATTAAAATTACAGTTTTTCTAAAATAGACTGTATTCACAAAAGCCCCTCCTTAAGTCCTTATATAGTTGAGTTTTCCAACCCAACAACCGCCACTTCGGAATATTCTGGGTACTCGTTTTCCGATTAGACATACCGTTTCATAGTTGATGGTGCCGGAAAGAGAGGCAAATTCATCAACAGAAATCACATTGTCTTTGTCCCTGCCGAAAACCGTAACCGTGGATCCCTCACATACTCCCTCGATGCCTGTAACATCCAGCAGACATTGATCCATACAAACACGGCCAACAACCGGAGCACGTTTTCCGCATACAAGCATATGTGCCCTGTTCGACATGCCGCGCGGATAGCCGTCGGCATATCCGATTGGCAAAGTCGCTATCTCAGTTTCACCAACAGATTGAAACGTCCTTCCGTAGCTTACCGCTGTGCCTGCCGGTATGGTTTTTGTCATTGAAACCACCGTCTTCAGCTCCATCGCGGGCGTCAGAGACAGCATTCCCTGCAGCCACGGGGCAGGAGATAAGCCATAAAGAATCAAGCCTGGCCTTACCATATCCATGTGCATTTCGGGATAGCGCATTGTCGCGGCACTGTTGCAGCAGTGCCGGATTGAGAAGTGAATGCCTCGCCCGCTGAGTCCCTCTATCACCTTTAGAAACCGCTCAAACTGCCTTTGCGTGCAGCCGTCATCTTGTTCTTCATCGGCTGAAGCAAAATGTGTGAAGATTCCCTCGGCATATAATCCCGGAAGTGCGCAAACCTGCTCGATTTCATCAATTGTTTTTATGATTCCATTTTCACTTTGACAAAAGAAACCGATACGAGACATACCTGTATCTACTTTGATATGTACACCAACCGTAACACCTGCTTCTACTGCCGCTTTACTTATCTGTTGGGCATATTCTCGTTCAAATACAGTCTGTGTTATATTATTTTCCGCCAATTGTAAAATGTGCTCAGGCGGTGTATATGCAAGAATCAAAATTGATTCAGAGATTCCCTCATCGCGGATTTGGAGCGCCTCGTCAAGATTGGACACACCAAACCATGTTACACCGGCATCACGCAGGGTGCGGGAAACAAAGCCCGCTCCGTGACCATAGGCATCAGCCTTGACGATGGCCATCGCACGACAACCGTAGGACAATGATTGGGCGATCGCCTTATAATTATTTCGGATGGCGTCCAGATCAATTTGCGCCCATGTGCGTTTTAAAAAATCTATCATTCGGCGTCTGCCCTTTCAATTGTGAATATTCTAATTGGCATTATAACGCATTTCATACTGGTTTCCAACCGGTTTCAAATATTTTATAGTCGCTAAACCTTGCTGATTCGTCGCGTTTCTTACGTGGTTAACAATTACTTGGTCTAGCTGTGCAGTATTTTCATTCCTTTTCCCCCTTTTTCTTGACTTGTGTTTGTGATAATATATTGTTGTTATTTTCTGTCTAAAGCAACTATGCAATGGAAGCCGCGTACAATTATCCTAAGTATAAGTTTGGTGCAAAAGCACGGAAAGGCATGGTACAAAAAATGCCAAATGTAGTTCGGATATTTATAGAAAAACGGGAAGGCTTCAATGTGGAAGCCCGCCAGATGCTGTCAGATTTGCGTGACAATCTCGGTCTGCATTCTCTAAAATCGGTTCGTCTACTTAACCGTTATGATGTTGAGGGGCTTACTACGGATGAATTCAAGCGCGCCTGTAATACCGTTTTTTCTGAACCAAACGTTGACGATGTGTATTACGAGACATTTAATCCCGGGGACGGCTGGCGTATGTTTGCCATGGAATATTTGCCCGGTCAGTATGACCAACGCGCAGATTCTGCCGCTCAGTGTGTTCAGCTTTTAACACAAGGGGAACGACCGCGTGTCGCTTCGGCGCAAGTGGTTTGTCTTCAGGGACATATCAGTGATGAGGCATTTGCAAAAGTAAAATCTTATCTTGTTAATCCGGTGGAGTCACGAATCGCTTCTTCAGTCAAACCCGAAACGCTTGACATGCCGATTGTACAGCCGGATGATGTTCGCCGTATCGACGGTTTCATAGACATGACTGCGGAACAGCTTGAGGCATACTGGGGTTCAATGGGATTTGCCATGTCTCCCGCTGACCTTGCATTTTGCCAGAGCTACTTTAGAGATGAAGAAGGGCGAGATCCTTCTGTGACCGAGCTTAAGGTGATCGACACCTATTGGTCGGATCATTGCCGCCACACCACATTCCTGACAAAACTGAACAATATAAGCATTGAGGAGGGCGCTCTTTCGAGCGTGATAGAAGCGGCTCTTTCTGCATATTATGAAGCTCGCCAAGAGGTGTACGGAGACAAAAAGGACAAGAAAAATGTAACTTTAATGGATATGGCTACAATGGGAATGCGGCTGCTGAAAAAACGTGGACTGATTCCTGATCTTGATGAATCGGATGAGATTAACGCCTGTTCGATTGAAGTACCTGTTGAAATAGACGGTCATACCGAAAAATGGTTGGTTCAGTTTAAAAATGAAACACACAACCATCCAACCGAAATTGAACCGTTCGGCGGTGCGGCAACCTGCCTCGGCGGTGCCATACGCGATCCTCTCTCGGGACGCGCTTATGTATACCAGGCAATGCGTGTCACAGGCAGCGGCGATCCTCGTGTTTCTTTAAAGGATACCATGACAGGAAAACTGCCGTCAAGAAAAATTACAACCGGTGCTGCCGCTGGATATTCATCCTACGGTAATCAGATCGGTCTTGCAACCGGTCAGGTTTCTGAGTTATATGATTCCGGCTATGTCGCCAAACGTCTTGAAATAGGTGCGGTTATCGGCGCATCGCCTAAAGAAAATGTAATACGTGCGGTTCCCCAACCCGGAGATGTGATTGTATTGCTTGGTGGACGGACCGGACGTGACGGCTGTGGCGGAGCGACAGGATCATCCAAGGCACATACCTCAGATTCTATCGATACCTGCGGGGCAGAGGTGCAGAAGGGTAATCCTCCCACCGAACGTAAAATCCAACGTCTTTTCAGAAATCCTGTTGTTTCCCGCATGATACGCCGTTGCAACGATTTTGGAGCGGGCGGTGTCTGTGTTGCAATTGGTGAGCTTGCAGACGGACTAAGGATCGAACTTGACAAAGTGCCGAAAAAATACGAGGGGCTTGA
>DOWI01000340.1:4077-4265 GCA_003519645.1 Oscillospiraceae bacterium | reverse complement strand
TTCACACAGCGGTATACCGGCAGCTCAGACGGCTGGACAGAAATAAAAGTTGAACTTCCTGCTACCGATCTGGAGATTACCGAGATTGTACTGAAATGCGAAATTGCAGCGGGGAGCGGGACCCTTCTTATTGATGATGTGTCATTAAAGCTGGATTCAGGTGAGAATCCGGATGATGAAGACGATGA
>DOWI01000340.1:0-4054 GCA_003519645.1 Oscillospiraceae bacterium | reverse complement strand
GTTGGCGGTGCAGCGATTAGTTCCGATGACACCCACAGCGGAGCCAAAGCGGTAAAGGCGGTTTTAGGTGCAGAAGGATACGGTATGTGGAACAATCTTACCGCTGACTTTGACAAGAATACCGCTTTAAAGATGACCTTCTGGGTAAAGCTGGACGGTGTTACAGGCGACGGCATTGAAGTTGGTGTTGAGAGAAATTGTATTGACGGTGAAGGAGCACCCTTGACTGATCATGTATTCTCTGAACGACTGACCGGAACCTCTGACTGGAAAAAGGTCACAGTGGATATACCTGCAACGGAAGGTTGCTATGGTATTGTTGTAAAGGCCAATATTGCTGCCGGAGAGGNNAACGGTTTATTTTGATGATTTCTTTATCGGTCTGGCAGAGCCCGCCCAGCAAACCGACAACTATCTAATGAACCCGGGTTTCGAAACCGGAAGTGCTACAGAGGCTTCAAGCTGGGGTCTGGCTCCCGGTTGGGATAAGGTATCTTCACCCATTTCCACGGCAGATGTACATGGAGGCAATCGTGCGGTAAGTATTGCTCAGGGTACAGAAAACCGTGTGCTGTTCCAGAGCAATAATTGGGGAATGCCGGAAATGGATTTGTCTCAGGCAATGGTATATTCCGCATGGGTGAAATATGATGGAATTACGGGCAACGGCGTTTATCTAAAGGTAGAACGCAAAGCCAATGATGAGGGCGTTGCAAATGTGTCAGGGACCGCAGTTACCGGTACTTCCGATGGGTGGGTACAGCTAAAATTGCTTGTTCCTGCAACAACCGAAACGATTGATGAGCTTATTGTATCTGTGGTTGCCGAGGTTGGCACAGGCACTGTCATTGTTGACGATGCAGAGCTTAGACTTGCCGGTGAAGATGACTTGAACGACGACGATGAGAAAGACGACGATGAGAAAGACGACGGCGATGGCGATACTGATGATACAGATGATAAGAAACCATCGCCTACTACCGGTGGAGGTGTTCCGGCTGCTATGGCACTGGTTACCTTGACAGCGATTGCCGCAATCGTTATCAGTAAAAAGAGAAAATAAATGTGAGCGAATAATGACCGCTCTTTGCGGGTGGTCTTATTCCATTAAGGAGAGATTATAATGATGAAAATGGCCAAAATTAGTTTGGCGCTTTTACTGTCAATGACAATGATGTTTTCCTTGGCACCGGCAGCAACCGCGGCTGAATCAATTCTGAAAAATCCAAGCCTTGAAGATTTGAATGACGATGGCACTACCACACATTGGGATGTTTGGCCGGGCAACCCCAGTGAAGGTGAGAAATTCGCTTCGGTATCTACTACCGAGAAGCACAGCGGTAAACAGTCTCTTTTAATAGAGCTGACTCCTAAGAACAATCAGGCGGTTTATCAATATCACCTGTTGGCAGATCAACGGTTTCCCTTTAATAAAGCTTATACGTTTTCTTTTTGGGTAAAAATGCAAAATGTAGTGCCATCCGACAACGATGGTGTGAGAATAGGCATAAACCGCAAAGGTGCAGACGGAAACTCATACGATGTAAGAGAGCATATTGAGGTAGGAACATATGGCTGGACAAAGGTTTCATTGACAGTATCTAAGGCTATGGTATCAATTGTCCAGTATGATGTGATTGTTGATATTGGTCGTGGGACAGGTAAGGTTTATTTGGATGATTTTGAGCTGGTGGAAGCGAAAGATACAACCACCGCTCCGGTTATTACCACTACCCGGTCAACTACAAAAGCGTCCGAAAAAACTACCCAAAGTGTCAGCAGTGATACCAAGGCAGTTACAGGCGATACCACCAATGACACCCAAAACCCAACCGAGACAATGCTTACTGGCGGCGAAGGTACTACCGACGCTACCACCACTACTACTACCAAAGCCAATGAGATAGCGGGCAATACGGATGAAGATGGATTCAATGCGCTTCCCCTGGTTATAGCAGTTGCGATTATTATTGCAGGAGGAGCCGTGGCTGTTGCTGTGCTGATTATACGCAAGAAAAGGAATGGAACAGTTTAACAAGAGCACACACTTAAATTGATTCAGGTGTTGCCCTCCGGCTTAACACCGGAGGGCAACGATTTTAAGGTAACAATTGATAAATGTATCACCACGCTATTGACAGTAATTAGTTTAGATAAAGGGAGTAATGCCGGTGAAATACAGTGTGATTCAAAGATACTTGTGTATTCTGTTGTGTCTGTTTATAGCCCTGCCCTTTGTCAACACCACACGGGCACAGCAGACAGCAGATGCAGCCGCTGCAGTAAATAATCTACCTTCCGATACACTGCCTGACTATGCAGAGTATTTAGTAGGTCATACACTGCCGGCAGCACAAGACTCTTATATGATTCCGGCAACAGATTTTTCTGATCAGAAGAATTGCACCGTCCATGGGGAGACGGTTTTAACAACAGATAACGGGTTTATCGAATGGACCGTTTCCGTACCAAAGGCTGCACTTTATCAGGTCGCACTTGTACATAAAGCTTTAGGAGACGATGTTTCCGATATTGAACGCGAAATTTCAATAAACGGTCAAATTCCTTTTGCCCAAGCACGTTCCGTAAGCTTTCACCGCATTTGGATGAATAACCCCGAGGATATGAACGAAGAAGCGTTTAGGAAGGATAATTCAGGGAATCAACTTGCACCATCACAGGTTCAAGCAGATTTATGGAATACACTTTACATTCAAGATATCAGGGGTTCACGAGTAAAACCGTACAACTTTGCATTTAAAAAAGGAACTAATTCAATCCGTATTTCCGGATTGCGGGGCGGCATGCTCCTTAAATCCTTGATTATCAATGTATCGAAAGATATAAACGAAAAAAGCTATGCCAAGTATTTGGCAGATCATAAGCATGTCGATTATACAGGAGAAACAATCATGATTCAGGGGGAAGAGGCAGCACTTAAATCATCTTCTGCTCTTGTACCGCTGACCGATCGTACTTCTCCGTCTACCGTACCCAGCCATCCTGTAAATATAAGGCTGAACACTATTGGCGGTTCAAATTGGTCCACTCCCGGACAATGGATAGAATGGACAGTCAATGTACCGGATGCAGGATTTTATTCACTGGGAATTAAATATAGGCAGAACATGGTTTCGGGTATGTTTACAACCCGTTCCCTTTACATAAACGGTGAAATCCCCTTTAAAGAAATGTCAGGGCTGGAGTTTGCATATAACGGCAACTGGCAGGGGCTTGTATTATCTGATTCTGATGCAACGCCTTATAAATTCTATTTTAAAAAGGGAGAAAACACACTCCGTTTGCAAGTCGAAACGGGGCGTGCATCAGATATTTATGCGCGAGCCGATGAGGCGGTTCGAGAGCTTAACAAGGCATATCGTCAAATCATAATGCTGACCAGCTCGTCACCGGATCCCTTGCGTAATTACCGGATTGACAAGGTGTTGCCGGAGGTAATGGAGACGTTTAGACGTCAGGCACAAGAACTTAAAGGGATTTCCGATAAGCTAGCCGAAATCAGTAGTAAAAAGGGCAGTCTCAACACCATTCCCGATAATCTGCATTATCAGCTTGAGTCTTTTATTAAGGATCCCATCACCATTCCATCACGTCTGGATTCATTTAAGCAGAATGTAAGCGGAATGGCTGCATGGCTTTATGAGCTGTCTTTTCAGCCACTTGAAATTGATTATATTACGCTGTCTGCTCCCTCGATGGGAACCCCAAAAGAAATAAAAGATGTTAATGCAGGTTTTTTTCAAAAACTTCTTTATGAATTCAAGGCATTTATAGGTTCATATACGACTGATTATTCAACACTGGGGGTAGTTGACGGCAGCAAAGCCGAAACCTCAATTGATGTATGGATAAACAGCGGCAGGGATCAGGCAACCATACTTAAAAAATTGTCAGATTCACGGTTCATGCCCGATTACGGTATTCAGGTTAATGTCAAAATTACTGCTTCGGTAACAGGCATATCCTCATTGCTGCTTGCAACGGTTTCGGGCATGGGACCGGATGTCGCATTGGCATTGACAAACGCTGAGCC
>DOWI01000391.1 GCA_003519645.1 Oscillospiraceae bacterium | reverse complement strand
GATTCGATCTGCTGCTGTCTCAGGAACAGCTAACCGAGTATCCCGAGGAAGAACGGCGGCTGCTCTATATTGATTTCTGTCTGGAGCAACGTAAGGTGGAGTTTGGATACTGCCTGAAAAAAGCCGCGGACGGCGGGTGCGAAAACCGCAGCAGTCTGTTCAACTGTATCAACTGCAAACACCTGTGTACCGGCAGAAAATATCTGCCCTATTGGCATGAGCTGTTGGAGCAGCAGGAGGAAATCGTGCGGCAATTGATGAAAATCTACGCGGAAAACGGCATAACGGACTATGAGGAGTTCAGAGAGTACCGGCAGGAACGCTTTTTACTGGAATGCTATCGGAACATGATTGTATCCATTGAGGAAAGCGAGGCGGGATTATGAGCGCTTTAGAGCCGGTAATTGCGGAGACATATGACGAGAGCCGGAAAGCACGGTATATTGAATTTCTTAATGACCTTGGTTCCGATATTCACTTTGAATCGGATACATGGATTTGTGACAAAAGAATCCGCAGCTTTGCGGAAGAGCGCGTCTTTGTTACACTATATTTTTCGTCCATACCCGCCGGGTATCGTGATATTGTAAAGTACTACGCGATTATCCGCATTTTGAATGGAAAAAGAGTGCGTGGTGTTAAAGGAAATGTGCAGAACTTAGTCGCGTTTCTCACCTTTCTGCCGGAAGGAATGGATTTAGCTCGGGTTAATTTGACTACCGCTATGCAGTACAAAGCATTTCTGGATGATTCCAATTACAGAGAGAGCTCCCGGTTTGGACACTGGTCTGCGGTTAGCACCTTCTTTGAAACAATGAACGGCTGGAATGGAAACCACCTGAAGAATCCTTTTACGGAGAATCCATACGACAGCCACCACAGGTTGGATTACAAGTATATTCCGGATTCAGTTTCCAAACAGCTTGACGCGGCTTTTATGCGTGAAAATATGGATTTAACCATTCAATGTATCTACTGGGTATTACGACTGATACCGTCCCGTATCAGTGAAGTAAATGGCATGAAAATTGATTGCCTGAAACCGTTTAACGGGCATTACTGCCTTTTTATCCCGACGTGGAAACAGAACGGCGGGCACAAAGAACCCATTCTAAGGGTCATTCACATCAATGACGAGGGGATGGGCGGATACCTGCTGAACCTGATCAGGAAACAGCAGGAGCTGGCAAAATCGCTGCAGCCGATGATGCAGGAAAACAAAAAGGGCGCTTTGTTTACTTACAGGAGAAAGATATTCCGGGAAAACGGCAGCATCGATATGACGAACAACTGTTGTATCTCAACATGGGGATATGTCAGCAATAGTTTCAGGCGCATTTGTAGGCAATATCATATCTGCGATGACAGCGGACAGATATACCGTCTTTCCTCTCACAAATTCCGGCATAACGGGATCACCGACAGGCTCGAGTCCGGCTTTACACCGGCGCAGATCGCGGACATGACCGGCCATCACGGCGACGCCATGATGCTCGCTTCGTATGCCCATCTTAACCTTAAGCCAGAAACATTGGTGGAAAAGCAGCAATATGTACTGAATGGACAGACTGACGGGGGCAATTCCTACGTGCTGTTTGGAGGCAGAATCCTCGGCATGGAGGAACAGCTTGAAAAGCGCCTGTTGAAAAATATTCGCGCCCATCGCGTACGGGGCGGGATATGCAGCGATATTACCGGCTGCAAAAGCGATATGTGGAATTGTCTCGACTGTGAACATTTTGTCCCTGATCGGGAACAACTGCCCTGGTTTTGTGAACAGGTATCGGCATGGAAAAGCAAAGCTGAAAAATTCAGGGATTATCCGATGATTTATACTAACGCGCTGAAAAATGCGGCGCTGTTTGAGAAGACAATCAAAAAGATGGGGTTTGACAGGGGTGAGCCGGATGAGTAAACAACCGAAACAGCTGCTGCAAAAGCAGGAAATGCAGCGACAAAAAACCGTTAATCTTATCATCCGGGCAATTTCCGAGCTTAAGGTCGAGGGATACAGCATCAAAATCAACCATCTGATGGAAATGACAGGTTTATCACGATCAGTATTCTCAAAGCCGCATGTTCGTGAAATCCTGCAGAACAACGGGATCGGGTATGCCAAAACGAATATGCAAATACAGACACCGGCCAAGCTGCAGTCAAAAAAGCAATCGCAGATTACGAATTTGAAAGAGAAACTTGCCCAAAAGGACGCATATATTTCAAATTTAACAGCAGAAAATGTAGCATTGAAAAGCGAATGCGAATTGCTTCGCGGGCGTCTGTTTTTACTGATGCAAAGGCTTCAAACGGACGGGAAAACCTAACAAAAAAATTAACACGATTGAACATCCCGGTTCAGTCGTGTTTTTTTGCCTTAAAATCTAAAAGAAAGGTTGGAAAACTCTATGTTTCTTACACTTCGTGCTCCTCCAATATCACCACTATCGTGTGAATTTTTTCTTCACAAAAGGGGTTAAAATTTTAATCGCTGTGGTCATCGGAGCTTTGCTTCTTGGAGGTCTCTATGCACTGTTCAACACCACAATCATCCCGACGCTCACCTCAAAGATTCAGGGACTCTTTAATTACAGCGGCAACTAAAGGTGTTAATGGTGGGACGGCCTTAACAGGTCGTCCCTATTCTTACATCAAATCTATGGAGGTATACAGCTTATGAAAGAAAACATGATATCGGTTATTCTATCGGCATTTATTCTTATGACATTTCTGTCAGGTTGCTCGTCTGTTGGTTCGGATTTCAAAGTTGTCGTGTCTAAAAGCGATATATTGGTTACTACGGTTACTGAAAATGCTGAAGATGAACTGAAAAAAATCATGGTAACCGACAGTACTCCTCTTTTTAAAGATATCAACGTATCCGAAAGCAAAGGGCTTTTTTACAATTCCTATACATTTAAGGCTACAACCAATATTGCTGATAGTAGTAAGCCTTATACCATTACCGTAACAATGCCTGGTAATGTTACACAGTCAAAGGACGGCGAAATTAAGGATAACACTGTCATCTTCACGGTTGATAACTTTTCACAAGAAAATGAAATTGTTGCTTATTCCGATTCCAACAACATTGGTGTCGTAGTAGGCATTCTCGCTGTTCTTGTAATTATCCTCGTAGCATTTGCCTACTTTACAAAAAAGAAGGGATAAGCCTATGTTAAGCACAGCTTTGGGCGCAGGTATAATTATTCCGCCTCATATATATCCGCCGACCTTACCAATCCTTGATCCAAGCGTAGCAATGGCATGTCTACCGTATGGCATTACGGCAATTGTTGCCGCACTCTTCGGCTGGCTATTAGCTTATGCAACCCAGAGAAAATTCGGCAGGAAACTGAATCTACTGAACATCGTTTTGCCGCCATTAATATTAGTTCTGGTTTCGATTCGTTTCGGTTTCGGGACGGTGCTTGTACAAGGATCTATCCTTTGTTTTCTTCTGTTGTTCGCCTCAAATTCTGATATCCACATCCGTGAAGTACCGGACAGCGTTTCCATTATGATAGCAATTACGGCTCTCATCGGAAAAGAGCTTGCTAATATCCCGATCATGCTACTCGCGGCTGTATTGATTACACTTCCACAGCTTGCAATTGCGATTATCAAGCCGAATACCTATGGTGGTGCGGACATCAAGCTAATGGCGGCTNNTGTGCCTTTCTGCTCGGATTTGAGAAAGGATTAATTGCCATTATAGTTGGGCTTTTAATTGCAGTAATTTACACCGTAATCATTCGAAAAATGAAAAATCAAAGTCTCAAGGACTCTTTTGCACTCATTCCATATCTTGCAATTGGAGTTTGTGCGGTATATTTCTTATAGTGGTAGAAAATGTAACATTTGTATGATATAATCGGGTTATAAATTAAAGTGTTTAACCCGATGTACATATAACAGTGATCCTATATAGGGTTAAATTTTCATATATGAAAGGAGTTTTAAAATGGTGGTGTTACCTGCTATCAATGTTCTTGCTTCATACAAAGTCTGATTCGGATAAGTTGTATGAAGCATAAGTATAATCCGAACATGACTTTGCTTTATATTTAATTAATTTTAAGGAGTAAAGTTATGAAATATTATTTAAACAACAGCTATCAATTCCTACAGGCAAATGCAGATTGCTCTGATTGTTTCAAGTGCCCACAAAAGCTCTATATTGATATTACGCAGAACTGCAACTTGTGGTGTAATATGTGCAGAGATAAAATATCTTTGCATGGTAAAACTATGTCTTTTGATTTGTTCAAACAAATAATTGACGAAACATCACCCTATGTACGAAGCTATTCTCTTTTCAATTGGGGTGAACCGCTAATAGTTAAAAGCTTTTGCGACATGGTGAGGTATGCAAATCAGAAGAAGCGTTCGGACTGCAATATAGAAATATCTACAAACGGGATGCTGCTTGACAAGCAAATGATAGATTTTCTTGTCAGTGAAAAAGTTGACTTGATTATATCTGTTGACGGTGCCGATAAACCTACTTTTGAATCTATTAGGCGTGGAGCAAATTTTGAATTGATATTAAAAAACGTTAAATACGCAGCGAAAGCTTATGGTGATTACCCTATTAATAAATCTCCAGGCTTTTATATTTCAATTCAAAGGCAAAACCAGAATAAAATTCTTGAAATTGTTAAGCTGGGATTATCTCTAGGAATTATACGAATAGGTTGTGGTCTTGTTGTTGCGCCAAAAGAGCTTGCAGCCATTCAAAATGAAGAACTGTGTAGAGAACTTGAAAAAACATATCAATTCATTGATGAAAATGGTATGTTTATTGAAGTATGCCCGACAAAGGTTGGAGAATTTGTCCTTGTGGGTAACAAGTATTGCACTATGTCTAACTATATTGTGAATACAACTTGCAATGCTACTATGGTTAGTGCGGTAATTGATTATTCAGGTGATGTATACTTGTGTTGCAATGTCGGTGAACGTGTTGGCAGTATAATAAACAGCAACTTCCTCGATATATGGAAAAGCGAAAAATACAATCAGCTTAGAAACAAAGTTAATGATTTTGATTCTATGCCCGATAGATGCAAAAACTGCACTTGGTTTAATCGGAACTAACTTCGAATCATTAGCATATAAGCTGTCATCTAAACTACATAACAAAAGCGCGTATCAGCTATGGTACGCGCTTTTGTTATGCCATAAATTAATAAGAGAGAAGGAGTTATTTCCATGAAAAACAGAACCATTCTAGGTATTATCTGCATTGTACTTGCAGCGGCAGTCATGTTTGGCGTTGCACCGTTGGTTAACCAATTGGCAGCGAGCAAAACGAATGTTGTTCGAGTGACTGCAGACATTACTCAAGGTAAAATGATTACCGCTGAGGATATAGCAATGGTCGAGGTTGGTAAAATAGGCTTACAAGCAAATGTTGTTACCGATATAAAAACAGTAATTGGCAAGTACGCCGCCTGTGATATCAAATCCGGCACAAATGTATTGACATCGTATCTATCTGACATAGCAGATTCTGCAGATGATGTGTTCCGCACACTTGATGGTGCAAAGCAAGCAATTAGTATTACCATTGATAGCTTTGCCGGAGGTATGTCCGGCAAGCTTAAAAACGGCGACATTGTCAGTATTGTTGTAACACGAGAAAAAACGACATCAATTCCTACAGAGCTGACCTATGTAAAAGTTATCACCACAACCACAGCATCGGGTATGGATAAGGATAAGCTGAAACCCGATGAAAACGGAGTTTATGAGCTTCCCACTACCGTCACTCTGCTTGTAAACAATGAACAAGCAAAAATTCTTGCCAATTATGAATCGAATGGAGATATGCACATCTTACTTGTGTTTCGTGGTGAAAAAGCAACCGCCAACAAGTTTCTCGAAGCACAGGAAAAAGCATTTATGAAATCGGAGGACAATTAAATGAGTAAGATGATTGCGATATGGGGTGCGCCAAACAGTGGGAAAACCACCTTTGCAGTAAAGCTTGCCTCGGCTATTTATGAACGATATAACTCGACTGTGCTTATGCTCACCTGCGATAATATCACACCTTCACTTCCGGTACTCTTTCCAAATTATAAAAGTGATGAGTTATATTCGGTAGGTGTACCGTTATCAAAAACCGAGATATCACAGCAGGAATTAATAAAAAGCATTATTACACACAAAAACAAAATTAATCTCGGCTTTCTCGGCTACAAGGACGGCGAAAACAAATTCACCTATCCTGATTATGACGAGGAAAAAGCACATACACTTCTTGAAGGTTTAAAAAGCCTTGCGGATTTTGTGGTAGTGGATTGCACGTCAAGACTTGATAATATTCTGTCTGCTGTTGCGGTCAAAGAAGCGGGNNCGTTAAAATGTATCAGCTTTTTTGCATCACAGTTGCCACTCTATGCCGATCCGAAGTACAGGCTTGATAGGCAGATCATAGGCTTGAATGTAACCGAATCCGATTGCTATATGCCGAAAGATGAAGTCAAAAATCATCTGAAAGAGGTATCTTTTACTCTTCCTTATTGTCATGAAATACGACAGCAGACAGTTGATGGTGAACTCA
>DOWI01000239.1 GCA_003519645.1 Oscillospiraceae bacterium | reverse complement strand
CTTCCTCCAAGGGGATGCTCCGGCTGAAATGCTTGTATTGAGCACGGAAATATCCCCGTGACGAACGGGTTATTACGATTTTTATGTAGGCGCAAAACGCTTTTCCTACCGCATTATAGGTTTCAGCACTCCTTTTCATAGGCTTCATCTCCTCTCGCCCTATACATTGAAATGAGAAGGACGAAATACAGGGTTTTGGGAAAATAATTTTTTAGTGCTGTTTTATCCCGATATCGGCTTCCTTTTCACAACAAAAGCTATTGTTTTTCCTTCGTATCTAGCAAAAAACGACAATGAAAAGGCGTAAGCCGCAAGGAAACCTTGCAGCCTACGCCCTAATTTGACAAGAAATTCGGAGGATAAACCTCTCATGCCGTGAAGCGAATATTCAGTTATCAATCATAAGTTCTAGCGGCCATAGTCCTGCAAGGACACAAAATTTACCTCCATAATTTGCGATAATCGTTGAGTTCTTTGGCTTTCGCTAAAAATTCTTCATTAAGGTACTCTTTTTCATGCTCATTCAATCTTTCATTGAGTCTACTGCCTAAATAGGCCAAATCACATTCTAAGCGCAGGATGTGATCACTGAGCTTTGTTTGCTCAATGCCTGTTTCATCTGCTTTTTGCTCTTTTCGGCTCTTTTCCAGGTAGTAATCGTAATCCCCGTTGAAATATTTTAAATGACCTTTTTCTAATTTCATGACTTTATTGGCAATCCTTTTTACTAAATATCTGTCATGAGAAACGAAAAGCACACTGCCACCAAAATCTTCTAATACCTCTTCAATTTTTTCTTTCGACACAATATCCAGATAGTTGGTAGGTTCATCCAAAACAAGCAGATTGGCACCGGATAAAACGAGTTTGGCAAAGGCTACTCTACACTTTTCCCCCATGCTTAACCCGGCAATCGGTTTAAACACATCGTTTTTCTTGAAAAGCAGAGAGGCAAGAAGAAGCCTGACCTCATTTAAAGCAATATCTTGAGTTATAACATTGTCAAGAACTGTATTCTGAGTATTCAATCCCTCAAATTCCTGTGAGAAATAGCCGACTTTTAAAGAAGGATTTAATATAAGAGAGCCTTGATAATCCTTGTCAATCCCACAGATCACTTTTAAAAGAGTGGTTTTGCCGGCTCCGTTACTCCCAATCAGGGCAACTTTATCATCCCGGTTGAGATTGAACGACACGTTCTGGAAAACTAGCTGATCTCCATATTTTTTACTTAAGTTATTGGCTTTGATGATAATGGGCGGCAGTTTTTCATTAATAATGTTTTTATTAATGATTTCAAAAGCGGGCAATACTGCTCTTGACGGCTTTTCAACCCGGTTTTTCTCCAGTCTCTCCAATTCCTTTTCCTTCGCTTTAACCACAACGGCTTGTTTTTTGGCCTTGCCCCGGTAAAAATCATTTTGCCCTGCTACCTTGTGAGCGCTTACCAGCCAATTTTTCTTTTTATTAATGGTCTGTCTTAAATGTTTAATCCTTAATTTCTGTTTCTCATACTCTTTGACAGCGTTCTTAAGCTCGATTTTTTTCTGGGCCTTATAAGCAGAGTAGTTTCCTTTATAAATTTTTAAGCCCCTTGAAGTAAGTTCCCATATCTTGTCTACCACGCTGTCCAGCAAATGCCTATTATGAGAAATAATTAAAACTGTTTTATTTAGCTTTCTTATTGTCTTCTCAAGCCAGGCGGAACTTTCCATATCCAGATGATTTGTGGGTTCATCAAGGAGCAAAAGGTCAAAATCCCTTATGAGAACTTTACAAAGCATAAGTTTGGTTTTTTCGCCTCCGCTTAATTTTTCCGCTTCGTGTTCCCATAATGTTTTTTCGAGACCGGCTTGATTCAAAGATTTCTTTACTAAGGTGTCCAAATTTTCTTTGCTATTTGAGTATTTTAAGATGGTTTGATATAGTTCTTCATACAATGAAATCCCCGGCATAAACACAGGGTACTGTGGAAGGTAAATAATATTAGGCAGAGGGGAAGCGTATTTTATGGTACCGGAATCAGGAACATCCTCACCTATTAAAAGTCTGGCAAGGGTTGTCTTGCCAATCCCATTCCCTCTTATTAGACCGATTTTTTCACCCCTATTGATTCTGCCGCTGATATTTTTAAGTACTATTTTGCCATGATAACTTTTCTCCAGCCCTTCAAAATGTATCATATATCTCCTCTTAAATAGCTAGGACTTTTTTGCTTTGATAGGCACGTTCCCATAGGTTATTACTATGTTTATTGGCAACCTACCTGTTTGAATTGACTTGTGTATTCACATTATTCCTCACCTATGAAATCCAGTTATTGAACGGACATATTTTTTTAGCACACTTGTCTTAAAAAGATTTTAGCACACTTGCATTAAATAAATCAAGTGTGCTAAAATTAGACATGCCAAAAATAATTGATCATGAAAAACAAAAAGAAAAAATTGCGGAAGCTACTTGGAGAGTTATCCAAAGAGAAGGCTTGGAAGGTGCTACGGTACGCAAAATAGCTAAAGAATCCGGCTTATCAATGGGTTCCATGCGGCATTATTTTTCCAGCCAAAGTCAGCTTTTTGTCTTTTCCATGGAGCTTATTAACAGCAAGGCTGAGAAGCGGATAAACAGCATGCATTTATTCTCTGCGGGTCCTACTATTGAAGACATTAGGCGTGTATTACTGCAGTTATTACCTTTAGATGAAGAAAGGAAGCTAGAAACGGCTGTGTGGCTGTCTTTTTCGGCAAAATCACTGAGTGATCCCGAATTGCAAGCATTAGCTGGACGATTTTATGACATCTTATACGACGCTTTGAAATTAGTATTGGATTCACTAATTTCCTTAAATCTCGCGAAACCCGATTTAGATAAAGAAATTGAAGCTGAAAGGTTGTGTGCGTTGATAGACGGACTTGGGTATCATTGTGTAATGCGACCGGATCAAATAACGCCTGTTATGATTGAATCTGTTCTGATGCATCACTTGGAATCCTTGTGTAATTCAAAGGAGAAAAAATAGAAAATTATTTTTTACTAGGTTAATCCTTTTTTATAAATGCTTTCAGAAATCATATTATATGCTTCTGAAAGCATTTATTTTATTACGGATAATTCATATCGTTTAAAACAGCTTGCAATTTTCAGTTGATATGAGCAGGTACGGGTGTTTTAGTTACAAGGTATTCTCGTTGTCGTTAGTCCCGTATCAGAATTATCCATTACATCAGAGGACATAACCGCCTAGAGCATTTCTTCCTGATTCATCGGCCTGCTGATCGGGGTCTTGCATTGTCCAACAAATTAAAGAGAAAAATGGCGGCTTTGATTCGAACTCGCCAAATGAAAGGGTGTGTTGAAGCGGTTCACAAGTGGGGCAATGATCCCTTTGGGCATGAAATGAATGGCAAGTTATCTTTTCTTTTTTAATCAGCCAATCCTTACCATGCCGCCGTATAATTGGAGAAGTACAGCAGGGGGTCAACCCTGGTGCCGCCGACATAAACCTCAAAGTGCAGATGCGGACCTGTGGACAATCCTGTGCTGCCCACCAAGCCGATGGTCTGACCCTGTGTCACCGTCTGCCCGACAGCGGCGCTCATTTGGCTCATGTGGGCGTAAAGGGTCCTATTGCCGCTGCCGTGGTCGACAATGAGATAGTTTCCGTAGCCGCCCGCGTCGTAAGCTGCGGTTGTGATCACGCCGTCAGCGGCAGCCAGTATCGCCGTTCCGTATCCCGCCCCGATGTCGATACCGGTGTGGGTTTTGTAGACACCCAGAATGGGATGCAGCCTGGTGC
>DOWI01000183.1:12214-12571 GCA_003519645.1 Oscillospiraceae bacterium | reverse complement strand
GCAGATGTGATACTCAATGTCTGCGACGCTTCCAGTCCGGCGGCGGCAGAGCATCTTGAAGTTGCAACCAATCTTCTTCATCAGTTGGGTTGTAAGGACCGCCCCATCATATCGGTGTTGAATAAATGCGATCTTGAATTCGACTATTTGCCGGATGCAGCCCAGAAATCCATCCGCATCAGTGCGCTGACCGGTGAGGGATTGGATCAGCTTCTCGAAGCAGTCGCCGCTGCTCTGCCCCCCGACCGCCGCAAGGTCACTCTGCTTTTCCCTTACAGTAAAGGGGCGCTCGCCGAGCAATGCAGACGGGATGGCGCGGTGGAAAGTGACGAGTATACCCCGGAGGGCAACCGCATG
>DOWI01000183.1:0-12179 GCA_003519645.1 Oscillospiraceae bacterium | reverse complement strand
TAGAAGTTTGCTAAAAAAATATTTATCAATTAAAATATAAGTTAGAAAACCAATTGTTCCGCCAATTATATTTAATATACAATCATTAATATCAACCACCCTGTTGGGTATCCCCGTTAGGACATCAATCGAGAGCTGTAATAGTTCAATGGAAATCGAAACACAGAGTAAGACAAGTATCGTGGTTTTTAATTTTGTTTTAAAAATAATTGGAAGAAGAAATCCAAGAGTGAAAAACAGTAACAATCCGTCACATCAAATCCTCATTATATTTGGCTCTGCCGCCGCCGATAAATTTGGGACGGGTGCGGGCACATACAAGAGACGCCTCACCGATTTTTTTCACCGATATTCTCACCGGCACGGCGACATGGCGAAGGTGCATTCCGATCAGTGTATTGCCGATATCCATTCCGGCATGGGCGCCGACAAACTCCACCGCGACCGGATGGTCAAAGCCTGCATAAGCCGCTGATGCAAATGAACCGCCGGCGCATTGCTGCGGCACCACATTGACCTGCTCCAGGCCGTATTGCTCCGCCGCCTCCCGCTCTATAATAATCGCACGGTTTAGATGCTCACAGCATTGGGCAGCAAGATAGATACCGCGCTCTTTTAAGACGGGCACGATTCCTGAATATACAGCATAGGCAACCTCTCCATTTGAATCGGTACCGATTTTATGCCCAGCGATTTCGCTGGTGGAACAGCCCACAACAAACGTTTGCCCTTTTGTCAGCTTTGCGGCGTCTAACAGCTCTGTCACCGCAACCGACACCTGTTCTTTTATCTCACCCAGATTATACATTGAAAGCCCCTCTTTGCGGTTTTGTATTGCATTTATAGTATCACAAAACCAATAAATATTCCATCCCGGTCTTTGATTGCAACCTATTTGTCTTGCGATGCTTTTGAAGATGCCTTATAATGTTAATAATATATTCTTAATCGAAGCTGCAGTCGCTTCTGAAAGGACAGGAAATGCGAAACCACAATAGGGTGCGGCATGCCTCCCCGCAAAAATCAGAAATTGATATTCATAACATGACAGCCGATCAGGCGAAACGCCATTTGGAGCTTTATCTCAATCGGGTAAATGGCAACGTCAAGGAGGTTACGGTAGTGCACGGTTACTCCGGTGGTACGGTTCTGCGTGACATGGTGCGTAACAGTCTGCGCCATCCCAGAATTAAATCAAAATATGCCAGCTTAAACCCGGGTGTGACCATACTTGTTCTTGATTCATAGTGGGGAACCGGTTCAGCGTTTTCCAATTAGTATAATAAAGGAGAATTATTGCATGTCGTATAAAAGACAATTCATCGAATTTATGGTTGTTTCCGGGGTGCTAACCTTTGGAGATTTTGTTACCAAAAGCGGGCGCAAAACCCCTTATTTTATCAATACCGGCAACTACCGCTCCGGCGCACAGGCCGCCAAGCTGGGCGAGTATTACGCCGCCTGCATACAGGAGAATATCAAAGGCGAGGTAGACGCATTATTCGGCCCTGCCTATAAGGGTATCCCCCTTTCGGTGGCCTGCGCCATCGCTCTGTCCCAAAAACACGGGCGGAATGTCAACTACTGCTTCAACCGCAAGGAAGCAAAAGACCATGGCGAGGGCGGTTCTATGGTGGGATATCAGCTAAAATCCGGCGACCGTGTTGTGATTATTGAAGATGTCATCACAGCCGGCACTGCAATGCGGGAATGTCTCCCCATTTTAAAAGCAGCCGCCGATATTGAAATTGTGGGACTTGTGGTGTCCGCCGACCGCATGGAACGCGGCAAAGGCGAGCTGTCGGCCATTCAGGAAATCAAGGCGGAATACGATATTAATACTTACCCCATCGTTACCGTCCGTGAGATTATCGAAACCCTCCACAACCAACCGGTTGACGGCAGAATCGTGGTTGACGATGCCGTGCGAGAAAAAATGGAGGCATATCTGCAGAAATACGGAATTCGATAATGCGAGTGGCATAAATTGCAGCATGTTTGCAGACCTTCTGTTTCGGAACCATTTGCAGTGCAAGGTTTCCACCTTGCCACTAAGACAAAAGAATAACTCTCAAAGGAGTCCAAGCATATGCTGAAAATCGAAAACTTCTCAAAAAGCTACAAGGTCAGAAAAAGGGCGGTTGACGGGCTGAACCTAACAGTCAAGGCAGGCGATATTTTTGGATTCATCGGACATAACGGTGCGGGCAAAACCACCACCATCCGTGCGATTGCGGGGGTGCTGGATTTTGAGGACCGAGATATTTTTGTCGACGGGCTCTCCATTCGCCGCGATCCGGTAGCCTGTAAGCAGCGGCTTGCCTATATTCCCGACAACCCGGACTTATACGATTATCTCACAGGGATTCAGTATCTTAACTACATTGGAGATGTTTACGGAATCGGCAAAGCAGAACGTGAAGCCGATATCAAAAAATACGCCGATGCCTTTGAACTGACCCCCAGTCTGGGAGATCTCATCTCGGCGTATTCACATGGTATGAAGCAGAAGCTGGCGGTCATCTCGGCACTGATTCACCATCCTAAGCTGTTGATTTTGGACGAGCCGTTTGTGGGGCTTGACCCCAAGGCGGCCCATACCCTTAAGGAGATTATGCGTGAGCTGTGCAGTCAGGGCGGTGCAATTTTTTTCTCCACCCATGTGCTGGACGTGGCGGAAAAGCTTTGTAACAAGGTAGCAATTATTAAGGGTGGGCGGCTGGTTGCCTATGGCAATCTTGCCGACGTAAAGGGTGATCAGAGCCTCGAGGACGTCTTTATGGAGCTGATTGATCATGAATAAGCTGTGGATATTGCTGCGAGTGCAGATGATGGGTCTATTAGGCATAAACAAGGTTGTCCATTCAAACGATAAAAAAGAGAAAAGAAAATTCATACGTTTCACCATCCTTATGATTTTCGTCGCCATTTCGGTTTTGTTCACGCTTGAATGGACAACCTTGTTTATGNNCATTTCGGTTTTGTTCACGCTTGTAATGTATGACTTCATGTTTGCGGACGTTTTCAGCAAAGCCGGAGTGCCGGAGCTCATGCCTGCGCTTATGATGGCGGCGGCATCGCTGGTAACCATGATTACAACGGTTTACAAGGTAAACGGGCTGCTTGTGGGATTCAGAGATTTTGATATGACCATGGCGATGCCTGTTAAAACCCATGTCGTTGCGACTTCCCGCCTTTTGGTGCTTTACATCATGAATCTGGGATTCTGTCTGCTTATCAACATCCCCGCCGGGATTGTTTACACCTTTTTCGCTGTTCCCAAGCCATCGTTTCATGCGATGATTTTCGCTGCGCCCCCTCCAACCTTTTATCCGTTTATGATCATCCTGACTTTATTCGTTCCCATGATCCCCATGTTGATTGGAGCGACCATCGGAATTATCATCACGGCTATGGCTTCACGATTTCGTCACGCCAACATTATCAATATCATTATCACGCTAATGCTGACGCTGGCCTTTATGACAGCCTCATTTGCATCTCCCGCCATCTTCACAAACCCGTACCAAACCAGCAAAACCATCATGGATTCGGTTTACGGGATTTATCCCTTGACAAGAATGTACACCCAAGCAGTATGTGGCGGAAGTATGGTTTCCATGATCCTGTTTGTTGCAATTTCTGCCGTTCTGTTGGCTGCTTTTTCGGTGATTCTAAGCCTCTTTTTTAAATGGCTCAACACCTCGTTTACGACAAGCAGAACACGCTCAAACTATCGCATGACGTCGCTTCGTGCCTCATCCGCCCTCGGTGCGCTTTATAAGCGCGAGCTGCGNNTTCTGTATGTCATGAACACCGGTTTCGGCATGGTTATGGCCCTGATTATGTGTGTCGCGCTGCTGTTTTTCAAGCCGGATCAGCTGGAGGAAATGCTTGAGCTTCCGGGATTTGCCGAAACATTGGGTGCGCTTCCCCCTATGCTTTTGGCGGTATTCGTCAGCTTAAGCTGCACCACCTCCTGCGCCATTTCCCTTGAAGGGAAAAGCCTGTGGATTATAAAATCCCTTCCGGTTGAGGCAATTCGTATCTTCCACTCAAAAATACTTGTAAACTTGACGATTACCGTGCCGGCATCCTTGATCTGCGCACTGCTTATGTCACTTGCTATCCCTATGAATGCGATTCAGATTCTGTTTACCTTTGTTACGCCGGTTATGTTTGCTGTATTGTCCGCTCTGCTGGGGCTTTTTCTCAACCTGCTGTATCCCAATTTTTCATGGACTTCCGAGACAACGGTAATCAAGCAAAGCCTTCCCATGTTTTTATCGGTAGTCGGAGGGATGATGGTTTCAATCGGTCTATTGGTGGGACTCATGTATCTGCCATCGTCCTTACAGACTGCCGGACTGGCTGCCGTTACGCTTGCCGCAGCTGTGATTGATTTTGTGCTCTACCGTCTTTTGCAGACAAAAGGCGCGCGGCTGTTTCATGCACTATGAGAATATATAGAAAGGCAAGGTAGACTGATGCCCAAAAAACAATATCTTGAAGCAGGTCAAATTGTCGGCACCCATGGCATAAGAGGCGAAGTGCGTGTACAGCCGTGGTGCGACTCCGCCGAGGTTCTGTCCTCGCTGACCACACTATACTATGACGAAGGACAAACACCCGTAACCGTTTCAACCCGCCCCCACAAAAATATTGCCCTGATGAAAATTGACGGGGTGGATACCGTTCAGGATGCTGCCGTCCTACGCGGACGGATTCTCTATCTGAATCGCTCCGACTTGAAGCTTGCAGAAGGGACATATTTTGTTCAGGATCTAATCGGATTGCAAGTGATGGATGCGGACAGTGGAGAGGAATACGGAGCTCTCGCCGATGTCAGCCCAACAGGTGCAAATGACGTCTATCATATCCGCACAGCAGACGGTGAGGTGCTGATTCCTGCCGTTCCGTCGGTTATCATTGAAACAGATGTTGACAGCGGCTTGATGAAAATACGCCCGATTAAAGGAATGTTTGACCATGAGATTTGACCTGATGACATTGTTCCCTGAAATGTGTCAGACCGTATTGAACGAAAGCATCCTGGGGCGGGCACAGAAAAAGGGCGTGCTGGAGGTTTACACCCACCAGATAAGAGACTATACCCAAAACAAACAAAAACAGGTTGACGATGCACCATACGGCGGCGGCATGGGCATGGTTATGAATGCCCAACCAATTGCCGACTGCTTCCGTGCCGTCTGTGAAACAGCAGGCACCCGCCCGCACCTTATTTATATGTCCCCCCAAGGCACAGTTCTCACCCAAGCAAGGGCAAGGGAGCTTGCCCTTCTCCCCTCAGTCTGTGTGCTTTGCGGACATTATGAAGGGGTAGACCAACGGGTAATCGACGCTTTTGTGGATGAGCAGATATCCATTGGGGATTATGTGCTGACGGGCGGCGAGCTTCCGGCACTTGTCCTTTTGGACTGTATTGCCCGTATGGTTCCGGGAGTGCTATCGGACGAGGCTTGCTTCACAGAGGAAAGCCATTTCTCCGGCCTGCTCGAATATCCTCAGTATACCCGCCCCGCCGTGTGGGAGGATCGTCCTGTTCCTGAGGTTCTTCTGTCAGGCCATCATGCAAACATTGAAGAATGGCGGCGAAAGCAATCAATCAAACGCACGCTTTTAAACCGCCCCGACATTCTTGAACACGCTGTGCTTACAGAAAAGGAGCAAGCGTATATCCATCTGCTGAAATCCCAACAATAAAGGGCAAAAAGCAATTGTCTTTGAGGGAATCAGTGCCAATTTTTGCGATTATAGGTTGGATCTATTGGATAAACAACCATGGGAAATGCTATAAATAGCATGATTAGTACAAAAGTTATTCACGATTTGCAGCATATTTTACAAGCATCGGGCAATTCAATCGTGAAAAATAGGGCAGGAATCCAAAAATGCGACATTTGCTCATAGAGTTGGACAAAATCGATTGACGATGGATTCAATTGTGATATACTAATTATATTATAGATTAGATGCCGTAGACTTGTAACGGAGTGCAAGTCTATGCACTGATATCAGCTTTGTGTCTGCATAACAGTGTATTGCTTGTATGAAGAAGGAGAATTGCTCATGTATGTAAAAGACGTAATGGTGCAGAATCAGGTCGGACTTCATGCCCGTCCCGCCACGTTTTTTATTCAAAAGGCGAACGAGTTCAAATCGTCTATTTGGGTTGAAAAAGAGGAACGCCGTGTTAACGCCAAAAGCCTGCTTGGGGTACTGTCTCTGGGTATTGTTGGCGGCACAAGCATTCGGATTATCGCTGACGGCATGGATGAAGAATCCGCCGTTGACGGTCTTGTCAATCTTGTGGAATCCGGCTTTGCAGAATGACTATACGATTGCGCCTTGATTTAACCATCTGCCCATAATTTATAAAGCAGCCGTTCACTACGGTTGCTTTTTGTTTTTTAGAAGGATATTGAGGTTGAAATAGAATATAAAATCGCTTATACTTATTATAATTACGTACGGATTTTATTGAAATGGGGAGATAATATGAAGAAAATTGTGTTGTTTTTATTCACTGTTTTCACAGTAGCCCAAATCGGATTTATGGTCTCTGCACAAGAAGTCGTCCCGACCGGAGAACGCACCAATATCCTGCCCTATATATTCGGCATCGTCGCACTAATCCTAATTGTGGCTGTCGGGTGGCTTACCTATCTGGGCAAAAAAAATAATAAATAATGCTGCTGAACCGGGGAGAAGCGTTAGGAGATATGGGGATGCTCAGAAAACCAAAACAAATGAAACGTTGTTTGATAATGGCAGTCACCGCCGCAGTATTTGCCACCCTCTCTTTTTCATGGACGGCGGGTGCCCTCCAAGGATTTACAAGCAAGCGGCTTTGGATCGTAAACGAGCCTCAAAATCATTCCAAATACATTGACTATTACGTGGGCGACAAGGAAAAACCCAACAGTGCGCTTAACTGGGTGGACAATGGCCATACCGGCAAAGCGGTGTCCTTGTCAGGAAATGGCGAGCTGCTGGATTTAGACTACAATCAACTCCAAATGCACACCATGACGATTGCCGGCTGGTTTTACTGGAGAGGGGCTGCCGAGGGTAAGGATGAAACCACCATGTATACGCAGCGTTTTTTTACACTGTCCCGAAGCGATGATACATGGCTGACCCTCATGCCGCATGCCAAAGACGAAAAGAAGAAGGATGAAAACGGTAACACCCTCAACGGCGTTTATATGGCGTTTTCAATGGGGAAAGGAAACAACCGCGTATTCTATGAATTCTGGAATCCCGCGCCCAAAGGGATTTCTTACGGCATTCCTCTCAACCAATGGCATCATATTGCCCTGACCATGAACGGTCAATATATCCGCCTCTATATTGACGGACGTCTCTGGTTTGAACGCATGCTTATCCTTGGTGTAGAAGAGATGCGAAATAATACATTAAGTATAGGAGGCGGGCGCTGGGGAGATCCCACACTAAATGGGCTGGTTGATGATCTGGCGATTTACAGCTTTGCCATGAACCAAAAGCAGATCTCCATGTTGAACGCTGGGGTTGATCCCCTTGCAAGCAATGCTTCTCTTCCCCAAACCACCCGCCGTTCTTTGCCTCAATCGCCCACAACCCAAACGCCGGGCTCTAGCGGGAGCACTGATGACAATACATCTCTGCTGGGGCTCCCCGCCTGGACTGTTTATATGGCAGGCGGACTACTTGGNNCTTTTATTGAACATCTATAAGCCCGGCGGCAAAGGGGGCAAACAGGATTGAAAATTAGAAAAATAACCGCAGCGCTTCTGGCCGTGGTTTTGATTGCAGCGTCTCCTTCCGCAATTGCGCAGGCAGCCTCATCCGGCTCATCAGACAGCATGTCCAAAGAAGAAACATCTCGGACAACCCCCGAAGTTCAAGATAATCTTAAAACCTATACCATCACCCAAAAAGACGGTGTCGGCGCGGTGCTGGAACAACCCAAACAGAGAATGTTTTGGGAATATCCATTATTGACGGCAGGACAGACATTTAAAGGCAGCCTGCTCATTAAAAACGATACCGACCAGATTCTTGACCTTTCGCCGTCGTCTGTGGTGCTGCCTTATGAGAATGAAAAGGCTTTGACCTATCTGGCGGCACTTCATGTTACTGTGACCAAAGCAAACGGCAGTAAGCTTTATGACGGAAGCTATATCGACATCATCGGAAAAGACGGTATGCGGTTGGTTTTCCCGTCTCTCAATCCGGGTGATACCCGAAAACTGAATATTTNNGCGGTACAATGGAATATTGTCGCAAAAACCGAAACCTCCGGCAGAAATTCGGATTCTCGGCCGGTTATCATGATTATCTGTCTGGCGATTATCGCTTGCACCGTCATTGCACTCCTTGTTACACGATTGATTCAAAATCAAAAAACACGCCGAAATTAGCAGTTTACAGAAAAAGGCATTCAAGTAAGCCGTAAAATATAGTATACTATTTAAGTCTTGAACCCTTTATGCCGATTTATGAATGGGCATCGAAAAACAATAACCCCTCCTGAAAGGACAGAACCTATCGTGAGCAGGAATTCTAATATATCTAGAGCCACCCGGAAAAAGCGTTTTAGGCGGCGGAGATTGATCGCTTTATCTCTTTTAATGATTATAATCGCCCTTGTGCTCTTTCTTGGATGGCAGGTATTCAGGGCAATAAATACAGCGATTGCCACCGGCGAACAAAATGTTTCGCATCCAAAAGAAACAACCGTCACTACCACCACCACAACCCATGCTACCATGGCTGCCAATGCACAGCTTTCCTCGCCGAGGATTCTGGTGTATGACCTAACCCATTCCGCCACCCTTTACAGCCAGAATCCCGAAGAGCGCTGTTATCCCGCCAGCCTAACCAAGCTTTTGACCGCAATTGTTGCAACCGAGGCGTGTCAGCCGGACGAGGTTTTTACAGTAGGCAGTGAGCTTTCTCTTGTTCAACCGGGTTCAAGCAAAGCATTTATAGAAAGCGGATATAAGTTAACAAGAGACATGATAATTGACGCCATGCTGATGCCCTCCGGAAATGATGCTGCCTATTCCATCGCAGCCAAGGTCGGACGAAAGTTAAGCGGTGATCCCGATATCAGCGATTTGGAAGCGGTATTTGCTTTTGCAGAGAGAATGAATGAAAAGGCAATCGAGATTGGGGCTGTGAACAGCCATTTTTCAAATCCGGACGGCTACTTCTCGCCAGATCACTATACCACTACATCCGATATGCTGAAGATTGCAAAGGAAGCCTTAAAATATGATAATCTTCGCGAGACCTTTAAAAAGAGAAAGGTCACCTACAAAATCACTTCCGGACAGACCATGACCTTTAATAATTCCAACCGCTTATTGAATCCGTCCAACCCCTACTATTTTGAAGGCGCAACCGGTATGAAAACCGGATATACCACTGAATCCGGTCATTGCGTTATCGCAAGCGCCAAAAGAAACGGAGTAGAAATTATCGCAGTCATTATGGGCGGGACAACCAGTAACGGACGCTGGGCAGACGCAGTTGCACTCTTAGAAGATGCCTTTGCCCTTCATGAACTTACTGCTCCAACCACGGCAGTTCCTGCAGCGTAATTATTAGAAGATATAGATTTAATAAATGTAGGGCAAGGGCTCTGCTCTTGCCCTACATGGCAAAGGCATTTTCATGGAGAAGTTTTCATCTCAATGATTGGCTTATAACTCCCTCCTCCCTTCAAAAGGGAGGCTTTTCTCGCCGGGAGGCATGTCCCGGCTCCCTCTTAGAGGGAGCTGTCGCCCGCAGGCGGATGAGGGAGATGTTTTTACGATGAATGCCACGAATGGACGCACAGATGCGCCCCTACTACCCGGCATTTGAAAAGGAACGCTGTCCTCAGCGTTCCTTTTTCATAGATAGATTAATCTGCAACTGCCGACAGCAACCTACCCTCAAGCACAACAAAATGGCGGAGAATTACTCTCCGCCATTTTGCTATACACAATAAAGATAAATTATTCGTTATCTTCGTCCTCGCTGTGGCAGCATCCGCACTCATCGTCGCAGCAACCGCAATCCTCGATGTCAAACTCCAGGTTTTCGCCGCAGTTAGGACACTCAATACTGCCCTCAAGCAGGGTATCCTCATCCACGCTGAACTCCTCATCACAGTTGGGACAGGTTACATCGTAGAACTCGTCTTCTCCAATCCCGTCGTAATCTGCGTAATCGTCGTCGTCATCATATTCCTCATAAAATTCCGATTCAAGTGAATCAAGATCCTCGTCGATGGCGTCCACCTGCTCGCTAAGCTCGGTGGTGTAATCTTCGAGGCTGTCGAGGCTTTCTGATATTTCACCCATGGTATCGACAATCGCTTTTAAAAGCTTGCCTTCCTTGGTGGAGTCATCCACACCCAAACCTTCGGTCAGACCTTTTAGATATGCAACCTTTTCTGTAACTGACATCTCATTGTCACTCCTTTTTAAGTAAGGCTGAACCCATCAGCCTTTTGTGAACGGCATTATGCCGTGGCGGGAGATTCATTCAGTCTATCGTATGAAGGACAACTGAACATAGTATGCCCTGCATATGGTGACTTACACAAACAGCCACATAATATTAACCGCGGCGTATCCGTAAATTATGCGCGCTCCATATATTCCCCTGTGCGGGTGTCAACTCGAATCATTTCGCCCTCGTTAATAAACAGCGGAATGCGAATCTCGGCGCCGGTTTCGAGTGTGCAAGGCTTTGTAACATTGGTTGCAGTGTCCCCCTTAAAGCCGGGATCGGTCTGTGTGACCATAAGCTCAACAAAGTTGGGAGGCTCGACACCGAACACATTGCCTTTGTATGATAAAACCTTGCAGGTCATGTTTTCCTTGACAAACTTGAAGTTATCAGACAAGATGTCTTTGCCTATCGGTAAAAGCTCGTAGGATTCAAGATCCATGAAATAATAAAGGTCACCGTCGTTGTAGGAATATTCCATGTCTTTTCTCTCGACATAAGCAGTGGGATATTTATCTGATGGGTTGAAAGTGCGCTCCACCACCGATCCCGCAATCACATTGCGGATTTTTGTGCGGACAAAGGCTGCGCCTTTCCCAGGCTTTACATGCTGAAATTCAATAATTTGATATACATTTCCATCCATTTCAAAGGTGACGCCATTTCGGAAATCCCCGGCAGAAATCATTCTTATAACCAATCCTTTCTGATACACAATGCGGATCTTCTCTGCTGTCACCGGATCGGCTTTCATTGCAGCTGAAAAGATGACGATCATCGCTAAAACATATTCTACCGTATACAGTGGCTATTTTCAAGTAAAATTTTTGAAATTTTGTTTTCTTATACAACCATAAGCGATTTGGGTGATGCAGTCAGGTTTTCGCAGCCGTTTTGGGTGATACAGACCATGTCTTCAATTCTCACCCCGAAACGTCCCGGCAGATAGATGCCGGGCTCCACCGTCACAACGCTGCCCACCTGCAGCGTCTCATCTCCGGCTGTCGGAGACAAACGCGGCGCTTCATGTATTTCGACCCCCACTCCGTGACCTGTTCCATGTCCGAAGCATTCCCCAAATCCTGCTGCACTGATAATATCCCGTGCTGCAGCATCCCCTTGGACACAGGAAAGGCCGCCGCGCAGCACTGACAGCGCCGCCTCTTGTGCGTCCAGAACGGTGTGATACACGTGTCGCTGCTCTTCCGAACAGCAGCCCACCGCAATGGTACGGGTCATATCGGAGCACCATCCGTCCACCATCGCGCCAAAGTCCATTGTAACCAAATCACCTTTTGTAAGCGCCCTTTCTGACGGTACGCCGTGGGGCAGAGAGGAATTTTCTCCGGCAACCACGATTATATCAAAGGCTGTGGCTTCTGCTCCCTGCCGACGAAGGGCAAATTCCAGTTCCAAAGCAATTTCCCGTTCGGTGCGCCCAGGCTTCATGTGCGAAAGGATGTAATTAAACCCAAAATCGGTCAACGCCTNNTTCAGAATCCCGTCCAGTATTCCGCCTCGAAGCTGCACGGTTTCAAGTGCCGAATCAAGCTGGGAAAAATCATAACGGGTCAGCCCCTCATCCTCTACCGCAATGCTGCTGAGACCATGCCTTTTTATAAGCTGACGCAGGGTTTCGGCCCGCTTTTTATATTCGACACACTCCATGT
>DOWI01000131.1 GCA_003519645.1 Oscillospiraceae bacterium | reverse complement strand
ACCAGGGTGGGATAAATGCGCATCGTTGCGGGATGCAAAGCCGCAAGCCGCTTCGCCGTCTCATAATCGGCTTGCTGGCTGCTCTGATACAGTCCCGTCATCATCTGAAGTCCCAGCTCAATTCCTGCAGCATGTATCGCAGCAGAAGCCTTCTCGACATCCCCTGCCGTATGCCCGCGGNNTCCATGCTCTGTGCCCCCAGCTCAATCGCCGTAACAGCGTAGCTTTTGAGCAAGCGTAGCATCTCATCATCCACCGCGTCAGGGCGGGTGGAAATCCGAATGCCTTTAAAGTGTCCGCCTTTCACATACACAGAAGCGGCGTCAAGCAGGGAAACCATGATATCACCCGGTATGGCGGTAAAGCTGCCACCGAAAAAAGCAATTTCAGAATGTGCCACATCTGCTCTTTTGGTCAATACAGCGGTTTCACATGCCCTTTGCACATCCGCCCGAGACGGCATGTCCGATGCCCCCGAAATAGCGCATTGATTGCAAAAGCTACAGCGATGAGGGCAGCCGGCATGCGGCACAAAGATTGCCACATTCACATGGCGCTGCCCCTTATCGGTCATAGCCCATCAGCTTCAACGCCTGCCGCGCTGCCTGCTGCTCCGCCTCTTTCTTGCTGCGGCCTTTTCCGGCTCCGATAACATTGGAATTCAGATGGACCTCTACCGTAAACTGCTTGTTATGATCCGGCCCTGACTCACCCGTCAGGACATAATCCAGATGTTCTTCGGGGTTCTGCTGGATGATCTCCTGAAGAGTGGTTTTATAATCATAGAACTTCTTGTCCTTTTGATTGGCAAGCTCGCTTTCAAGAAACGGGATTAAAAAATCCTGGGCAGATTCCATGCCGCCGTCAAGAAAGATTGCGGCCACCACCGCTTCAAAGGCATCGGCGAGCATGGACGGTCTATCTGCGCCGCCGGTTCGCTGTTCTCCCCGTCCAAGCTGCAGAAAACTGCCCAGATCAAGTTTCTTTGCATAAGCGTAGAGCGCCTTTTCGCACACCAGCGCAGCCCGAAGCCTTGTCAGCTCCCCCTCAGGGCCGTTTTCCCTGTTAAAAAGATACACCGCAGTAACCAGCCCCAGAATAGAATCGCCGAGAAATTCCAGTCTTTCGTTGCTGGGAATGGGTTTGCGCCGCTCGTTTGCAAAGGAGGAGTGTGTCATGGCACGCTCCAGCAGGGAAGGGTTATGGAATTTATAATTCAACCGTGTCATCAGGTCCCCTAGTCCGACCATTTTCGGTGTCATCCCTTTCGGATTATTGTCTTAACCATTGGTTTAAAACCTCGGTTGAGACAAAGCCATTGAAATTTGTGTTACATTTGATCTTCCACACATGCCACGATATCCTCTATGGTTTCAAATTGCGCAATCTGTTGGTCGGATATCTCGGCATCATAATGCTCGGTTAAATCGTATGCGATATCGGTGCGCTCCAAATCAGTGAGGTTTAAATCGTCAAGGGTAGATGTCAACTCAATATCCTCTTCCTCACATGCATATTGCTCAACCAGTAAGCCCTTTAAATATTCAAATACCATAATTGCTTTTCCTTTCCGGTATATGATTATAGAAAAGCTTTTATAATTGTAGTTTCGTCAATTAGATTGCCCGGTTGATTCAGTTTTTTTCACCGCTTCGGCAATCTGATCAATCACACGTTTGTTTGCAAACCCGGCAGCAACTCGAATAGCGTTTTTGACCGATGCCGCCTTNNTACCGGCTTTGAGACCCCCAACAGAGGGGCGCCGCCATATTCTGAAGTATCCATTTTCTTCTTAAAATTCTTGAGGTAAGGCTTAATCATTAATGCTGCCAATTTTGTAAGGGTGTTGGTCATAAAGATGCTCTTGATGTTTTTCATAAATACATCGGCGACACCCTCGGTCAGCTTAAGTATCACATTTCCGGTAAATCCATCCGCAACAACAACATCCGCTACCCCTGCAGGAATATCACGGGCCTCTATATTGCCCACAAAATTCAGTCCGCTCTCCTGAATCAGCGCAAATGCGGCGTGCTGCAGCTCTCCGCCCTTGGTCTCTTCGGTACCGACGTTGACAAGTCCGACGGTTGCAGGCTTGTCGCCCCCCAGCACATTGGTCATATAGATGCTGCCCATCTGCGCAAAGTGCAGCAGCATTTCTGGGCGGCAATCCACATTCGCACCCGAATCAATCAGCATAAAGGGACCTTTTTCGCTGGGCATAAGGGGGGCCAGTGCCGCACGGGAAACGCCCTTGATCCGCTTGACAAAAAAGGTGGCACCCATAATCAGCGCACCTGTGCTGCCGGCTGATACAAACGCATCCNNTAGAGCTGTCCTTATGTTCCCTGAGGATGCTTTTGGGCTCATCACTCATCGAAATAATACCGGGGGTGTCAATAATGGTAATCCCGCTGAGACTGATTCCATTTTTGGCGGCGACACGCTGAATCTCGTCTTGTCTTCCTGTCAGAGAAATCTCGAAACCGTATCCCTCGACAGCCTGCGCTGCTCCCTTTATGATTTCCAGTGGAGCATGATCCCCACCAAAGGCATCTACAATAATACGCATGTTGTTCAGCCCTTTCAAAAATATAAATTTATTTCCTGCCTGCTGCAAAACCGGCATCCAAGCCTTCCAGCNNACACAGCATATCGCTCTCTTTTATCCCTAATATGCTGATTTAACGGCGGCAAAAGGCCGATGTTCGCCCCCATCGGCTGAAAGTCCTTTACATCGAGATTGCTGATATAGTCAGCCAGCGCCCCCGTCATGGTCTCTCGGGGAAGAACCAGCGGCGGTTGGTTGCAAGCAATCCGCACCGCATTGATTCCGGCAAGAATCCCCGAGGCCGCCGATTCCATATACCCCTCCACACCCGTCATCTGCCCGGCAAAAAACATTTTGTGATTCTCCCGAAGGGAAAACCATGGTGTCAGAAGTCTGGGTGAATCCAAAAAGGTGTTGCGGTGCATAACCCCGTAACGCAGAAATTCGGCATTATGGAGCGCGGGAATCATGCTGAACACCCGCTTTTGCTCGCCGAATTTCAGGTTGGTTTGGAATCCCACCATATTGAGCATGGTGCCCTCGGCATTTTCCTTGCGCAGCTGCAAAACCGCCCATGGTCGGTGCCCTGTCCTCGGATCACGCAGCCCTACCGGCTTCATGGGTCCGAATCGAATGGAATCGGCACCCCGTTTTGCCAACACCTCGATGGGCATACATCCCTCATAAACCCTGGGGGCACAACCCGCTCCGCCTTTATCAAATGAATGAAGGGGCGCAATTTCAGCAGATATTAGCGCAGCATGAAACGCCTCATATTCCTCTTTATTCATGGGGCAGTTGATATAGTCACCCTCGGGCAAATCACCCCTGCCATACCGTGAAGCTCGAAAAGCAATCTGCATATCTATAGTATTACCATCCACTATAGGTGCCACAGCATCATGGAAATGCAGGTAAGGGCTGTTTATCTGTGCGGCAATTGCTTGGGTAAGTTTTTCGCTTGCCAAAGGCCCTGCCGCTATGATCACAATACCACTGAATTGTGAGAGATCCGTGATTTCTTCGTGAATTATTTGGATATTGGGATGATTGGACAATGCCTGAGTAATATAGCTGCCAAAAGCTTCTCTATCCACCGCTAAGGCTCCGCCGGCCGGCACTTTAGAGGCATCTGCCGCTTGCATGATTAGGGAATCAAACAAGCGCATTTCCTCTTTTAACAGGCCAACAGCATTGCCCAA
>DOWI01000307.1:3803-6555 GCA_003519645.1 Oscillospiraceae bacterium | reverse complement strand
CTGGAAGGGGTTGTAACCCTCCGGGACTTGGTGCTGGCGGATCCTGGCACATCTATCGGCGATATTATGGATGATGATGTAGTCTATGTCACTGCTGATACAGACCAGGAAGACGCCGTCAACACATTAAAAAAGTTTGACTTGGTCAGCCTGCCGGTAGTGGATTCCGAAAACCGGCTGGTAGGCGCTTTGGAATATGACCGAGCTTTGGACATCATGCAGGAAGAAGCCACCGAAGACCTTCTGGAAAAGGGCGGTGTTCTTACCCTCCAAAGGCGGGAAGAAAACCTCAGCCAGCGCCTCCTCCATGGTTCCCTTTGGAAAGTGCTTTCTGCCCGCCTCCCCTTTCTGATGATTACCCTAGTAGGTGACTTGTTTGCGGGATTGATTGTCAGCGGTTTTGAATCCGCCCTCAGCCAGGTTCTGGCTCTCGCATTTTTCCTGCCCTTGATTATGGATATGAGCGGCAATGTAGGTAGCCAGTCCACAACTATCTTCACCCGCAGTCTGGTTTTGGGCCACATTCGACCCAACGAATTTAAGAATACTTTGTTAAGTGAAACCGGGCGGGGCTTGGCCATTGGCGGCATTATCGGCGTAATTACAGCAATTGTCGCCACCGTCTGGCAAGGGGATTACAGACTGGGCCTGGTAGTAGGCCTGTCCCTGTGGTGCGCCCTTACCCTGTCCGCAACCCTGGGATTTTTAGTCCCCTGGGTAATGAACAAAATGGGCTTGGACCAGGCTGCCGGCGCCGGACCAATCCTCACCACCATCCTTGACATCGTCGCCTTATTGATCTACTTTTACCTGGCTGTCTTCTTCATGGATCTGATAATTTAGCTCCTGCAAACAAAAAACACCCCTCTTATTTAGGCGGGTGTTCATAAAGATACTTTGTGAACCACCTAAAATGCGAGGTATAAGGCGGACAGTTTCGGCTGTCCGCCTTTTGCTATGCCTTAAATTGCGGCTTGCAGCTCATCATCAAACATCATTTCATCATCCATTCCGTAGAATTCTTCCATGGATGGAATATCAAATTCCTCTTTGACATCGTTCAGCATCCCAATGTCACGGTAGTGAATCCAAATACCCTGAGGAGCGGTACGGGAGTATTTCTCAGCCTTTTCGCCCACTACAACTTTGGCAATGAACATTCGAAGCAGCTCCGGTGTCAGTTCGGTAAGGTCAGTATACTTTTTCGCCTTTTCAATAAACCTGTCCACGTTGGTAAGGGAGCTCTTCAGCTTATCCATTCTCACTTCAGCCTTGGGAATGCGTTCCCGCAAGATTTTTTGTTCTGCGGTGTACTCACCGGACAGCGTTCGGTAATGCTCATCAGGTATACGCCCCAGCACATTGTCCTCATAGAGCCTTTTAAATAGTGCGGTAAGCTCTAAATCCCTTTTTCGCATATCCTCCAGCTCTTTTTGCAGCACGGTAATTTCTTTCCTCGTATCGGCCGTGTTTTTACGGTTGATGTACTCTGCAAACAATGCTTCATCCTGCCTTGCAAAATGGGTGACGCGCTTTAGGTCGTCCAAAATCACCGCCGCAAGCTGGCTTTCCCGGATGTAATGGGCTGAGCAGGTTTCCTTGCCATACTGCTTGTACGTGGAGCAGGCGAAGTTGTTTTTACTCTCGTCCATGGTATGAGCACGGTGCAGAATTAAAGGTTTTCCGCAATCAGCACAGAAGACCAGTCCCGAGTATGGATTGGGGTTCTCCATGTTTTTTCTCGGACGCTTTTTGTGCNNGGGCGGATAATCTGCTTTTTGTTTTTGTAAGATGCGGTTGTATGCTTCATGCTGACCGTGTGTCCGAGATAGGTTTCGTCATCTAAAATATTGACGATGGAGCTATCTCTCCACCTGCAAGGTCGTGTAGTATCAAGATTGGTTAAAGCAACACCTGTCTGATTGAAGTAATGGTTACTGGGGTTCGTAATTTGTTCTTCTGTCAGCTGCCTTGCAATCTGATTGGGGCCTCTCCCCTCAGAGCAGAGTTTAAAAATGTACTTCACCACCTCTGCAGCCTCGGGGTCAGGCAAAATCTTTTTGGGGTCAACTCCGTCTTTCTTGTACCCATAGGGCGGCCTTGTCCCAACCCGTTCCCCGCGCTCAGCTTGTGCTTTCTTCACCGACCGAATCTTTTTACTGCAGTCTTTCGCATAAAAATCGTTAAATAAGTTCCGGAACGGAGCAAAGTCGTTATCGCCGTAGAGCGTGTCCACCGCATCATTGATGGCAATAAACCGGACATTGTGGTTGGGAAAGGTATGCTCCATGAGAAAGCCTGTTTGCAGATAATCCCTGCCGAGGCGGCTCATATCTTTAACGATCAGGGTTTCCACCTGTCCGCTTTCAATCAGCTCCATAATCTCATTCCACGAGGGACGATTGAAGTTTGTTCCGCTGAACCCGTCATCGAATAGGAAACGAATATTGTCAAAGCCCTTTCCTTCTGCGTACCTGGTGAGAATCAAACGCTGATTTTGGATGCTGTTGCTTTCGCCTTCCCGGTCATCCTCCTGGCTCAGTCTGCCGTACAGTATGGTATATTTTTCGTTGTTTGCCATCGTATAAAAATCCTCCTTCTTGTTGTGGCAAACTGAATACGGTAACCCAAGCATACCGTAACAGGTTCCACAAGTCTACTGAAATCAAGCGTTTTTAAGTGCTTTTTCGAGATCGCTTTCAATCACTGAGAGCATCTTTTTTGTGGGTGTAGAAGCACTTTTTACGGGGAA
>DOWI01000307.1:2661-3788 GCA_003519645.1 Oscillospiraceae bacterium | reverse complement strand
TCTGTGTAAACAAAGCTGTCTGCAAAGGTGCGGTGAGAGGTACCCTCGCTGTCGCTTTGCCAAATGATATCGGCGGTTTCGTAAGCGCCGAGGATATTGGTTTTCAGATAATGCCGTGCTGCTAAACGCTCATTTGTCATAGCGCATCTCCTTCACATCTTCATTTCAAAATCGTGTCCGCTGTGGTCATCTGCTTTTTGACCGATCGCTAATTTCTTCTTTCTGCCTGTGTGCTGCTGCGGTTTTGTGGTGGCATCCTTTAGGGGAACAGGGTTGTCCAGCCCTTCCAAAGCGCGTCCCAGCTGAACCATACTGCCGCCAATGCCAGCAAGGTCAAGGGAATGACTACCCACAGCGGTGTCCATGTTGGGTACGGCAGACGTAGCTTTGGCAGAGAAAAAGACTTCCCTTTCCTGCTCCCAGCCTGTGATAATATCTGCTGGATTTGGGATAGGCTCTTGCTGATTTTCTCCAGCTCCGACCTCGCAGGCAGATTGTCCAGCTGCATTTTTAAGCTGCGGTTCTGCTGCTGGAGAGCTTTTACTTGCTCCTTCAGCTGGGCTATTCCATCCCAAATCAGCCCTTGATTGTAGAACAGATTGTCCAGCTTCTCCTGTGGCAGAGGACAAGACGGGCTGTTCTGTAATGGCTGCTGGGGAATCGGTTTGACTGGCTGCGAGCCTGCGTTCCGCTGTTTGAGTTCTTCTAAGCTCAAATTCACGCTCCATCATCTCCTTTAAATAGCGGTTGTCATGGAGCTTTATATCCCGGCAGGACATGGTGTTCGGGCAGGTGTAGGTGATGTATTTTCTGCCATCTGTCCATTTTACCGCGTAGCCTTGCCGCTCCATATTCTTGATAAAATTGGCTTTTGTGCCACTGATTTTCATCGCCGTATCAATCGCATTCATCAATGAAAACTTCCAGCTCTGCCCTTTGGCGGCGGCACGGTATTCCCGGGAGGAGAGGCTTTTTGATTTACCGCCGGTGTATGGCTCAAGGGTAGTTAGCCCATGTTGCCGACAAATTTGGTCTGAATACGCCCGGAGCTTGAATAATGTTTTAGGGCCTTGGTGCAATTTCTTTCCAGTTTTAAAGCTGACCGAGTTGATAATAAAGTGGGAGTG
>DOWI01000307.1:0-2638 GCA_003519645.1 Oscillospiraceae bacterium | reverse complement strand
TTTCGCCATCCTTAAAGGCTTGGTCGTAATGATAAAACATGGTTTGATCAGACTTTTTAAAGCTGTTTTTGGTCGCCATAAATTCTTGAAAAGCTATTTCGGGGCAGCAGTCCTTGCCGGAGATTAAGCGGATACAGCCTGTCTTATCCGCATCGGTGGAATAGGTTTGGTAGTTGACGGTGTGGTCACAATTAAATTTCTCCGGTTCGATGCACACCTTGAAATCCTGCANNACCGTTGCCATTACCGGTTCACCTCGCAAAGCGCAGACAGCTTTTCATAGATACCGCTTAGCTGCGCATTGGTTTCTGCAAGGTAAACAGCATCCACTTTTCCCATATTGGCCAGAGTGGTAAGCTGATTAAGGTTTCTGCCGATGGCTTTTAGCTCTCCAATGAGCTCCTGCACTCCATCTACTACAACAATCTCTTTATCGGTTATGGCTCGTTCTAAAAATTCCGTCATGGTAACCTTGCCGCGCTTGGATTTTTGTTTTAGCGTTTTATAGGTACTTTCGCTGATGCGAAAGGCAAAGGGTTTCTTTTTCATTGGCGGTTCTCCTTTCGATTTTGATTGCGCTAACGGCGCTCTATAAAGTGGGGTCCGGGGCTTCTGCCCCGAGCGAGCTGTGGCGGGCGTATAGCCCGACGCTCTGCTCGCCTCACCCAATGGGTGAGAAAACGCATCCGAAACCTCTGCGTTTCATGTAAAATAAGTGCAAATCCGAAGTTGCCGCAACAGTGGCTCAATTTGCGGGTTTATTCGGGTTAGGTGGAGTTATCCCACTCCACGGTCAATTTCGCCACACAGGGGCAAACAGGGGGTGACGGTGGCGAGATTACTGTCCTGTGACAGTGCTGACGGCAAAGACGGCAAACTTTGGGGGCGTGATTCTACCGTCATATCGTCATTGCCGTCATAGCAGAGAGTAAATTCCCGCCGCTCAAAAGTCCTGTTCTCGGAATAACGAATGCCATTCCTGCCCAGATGCTCCATGTGCTTAATGATTCTCTTCTTCAAAATTGCGGGGCTACAATCCAGATTCAAGTTTTCTATCAGCTCGGTTGCCGTCCCGGTGAAGCTGCCTGACGATTTTATAAAATCACAGAGAAGAAAAATTTCATCCGGTATAAGCAGCTGCTCCATTTCAATCGGTTCCAGCAGCTCCCATAAAAATTTGTTCCTGTTGAACTCCAAGAACAATTCCCGTCCCGCGATATCTCTGCCGGTGCAGATGAGCGTTGCGGTATTTTCCGTTCGCTTGTCTTTTTGTAGTACAAAGTTTGTATCTGCACCGCCTGCAATTCCACTGGTGCCCGAAATCATATTCAGCGGATCACTGTCACCAGTTTTACGAAGATGATGCACAAGTACAATTGCAAGCTTGTATTTGTCAGCGATTCGCTTGAGAGCATTGATGTCATCGTAGTCAGCGGCATAGGGATTTACATTTGCAGAAACAGTTTTGCGCACCTTTTGCAACGTATCAATAACGATCAAGCCAGTGTCGGGGTGCTCTTTGATAAAATTCTCAATCTGATGTTCCAAGCCGCTGCCGATGGCATCGCTCATAATTGCGAAGTGCAATGTGGGCGGTGCTTCATCGGCGATCTCAAACAGCCTGCTTTGGATTCGGGCAAAGCTGTCCTCCAAGCAGAGATACAGAACTTCGCTCTTGTTTGTTGCAAAGCCCCACACGCTTTCTCCCTTTGCTACCTGCAAGCAAATCCACAGCGACAGCCAGCTCTTGCCGATTTTCGGTGAGCCGGCCAGCACATGAAGCCCCTGGGGTATCAGCCCCTGCACAATAAATTTCAACGGCTCCATGGGTGTGGTCATCAAGGTTTCCGCATCCATGGTGTCTAATTTCTTTGGCATACTTTTTTCCTCCTCTTAGTTCAATTTTGAATTTCGCAATAAATCGAATATTGAAAACTCCCATTCCTTGTGATACCATTGTCCTATATTCGGAAACAGAAATACACAGCGAATAGCAAATAGACTGTTTTGTGAAAAATCGATTATTTGCGAGAGGAGTGCCTATGGAACAGTACCCCCTGATCAAAGTTTTTGAGGGAAATGATAAGCTGATTTATTCTATGGCTTACGCTTATCCGGACAAAGTGACTCAGTACGCGCAAAAGTTTATTGGGAATGGACTAATTGAATTTGTGGAAATGGATTTCGAGGAATACACAACTCTGCTCACTGAAACGAAGTCCATTCCGCTCACTATGGCAAACTATCAGACAATCAGGAACAAAATATTTGATGTTGCAGGTACCATTGCGGACAAGCACCGCTATGTTTATTTCTTTTTAGTGGGCTTACTGAACAACATTTTGAAAGAACCAATTCACACCAAAGACGAATTTGAAAATGCCTTGCTCAGACCGATTACAATCTGCGTGGATGAATTGGAACACATTTTAGAGTTGCAGGAGGTATGCACAAAAGCGGTCACCACCTGTTTGGATAAAGAAAGCCGCTCGGACAAGGAAATGTCCCAGCGACTTTGTGAGTTTGTATCGGAGTACCCCGGTTTTGCCGAGGCTGCTGTGAAAATAAAATATGAGCTACTGCCAAGGAAAAATGGCAAGGTGGATATGGATACCCTTAAGGATATCCATGATTGGAA
>DOWI01000110.1:1494-7371 GCA_003519645.1 Oscillospiraceae bacterium | reverse complement strand
CCGTATGCCCATAAGAGCCGTTAAAGGAAGGCTCCTTATTGAAGGCAAAGTGACCGGATGCACCTTGAGTCTGGACAGTGATAATGCCGTCGTTGATCACTATGCTGTCACCCTGTAAGCCCTTAGAATTATATGAAGTCAGGTTCAAATTTCCCCTTTCGATGGTGAGTACTCCATTTGTTTTCAAGCAGCAAGCCGCTCCCTCATTTCCATATTCCACAACTATCAGACTGCCGCCAATATCCACTGTGAGATTGTCAGCTCCCAAAATACCTGTGACTGAATCATATATTGTCAAGCTGCCCTTACCTGTTAGAGAAAGGGATTTTCCGCTTAAGATACCAATTTGTACATTGTAGCCTTCACTAGTTTCCGGGTTGCTTGGCCATGTACCTATCCGGTTCTGGCCCACAAGCTCGACAATTAAATCATCTTCCGTATATATAGCATCAATTAATGATGAAGTTGGAGTGATGACCGCCTTATTCAGAGTCAGAGTCTTGGTGGCAGGGTTGTAGCTCACTCTGCCGCTGATGCCCTGGCCGGTAATGTTGTCTTTGTTGGAGTCATTAACGGAGACATCCAAAACTTTTAGATAAGGGATAACTTCATAAGTTGCAGTAACTTCTACCCTACCTTTTGGCATAATAAAGTCTGTGCTTGAATCCTGCGCGTCGATGAGAGTAACACCGCCGCTCTGCACAGTCCACTTTTTAAACTGCTGACCTGCCGGAGCAGGGTCTGCCGTAAGCATGACAGTTTCACCAGGTGCTGCTGTCGATTTATTTGCCGTTCCATTATTGACGTTGATTGAGTAAGCACCGAATTCGGACAGCTTTACAAACTTGTAGGCGCTGATTTTCCCGTCCGTAAAAGGTAAAACGGTTTTATTGATACCTGCACCACCGGGGTCAACATTAGAGTCTGTATTGGCCCACCATGTGTATGCAGGAGCAGTCAGTTCCATATTACTATTATATTCTAAAAGGAATGCCTTATCATTTCCGCTTAAAATTAGAGTGCCTCCGGCATGGGTTATTTTACCATATGGCATGTATGCTCCGTAGCTTGCCGAAGTTCCAGTACTAGCTGTGGCTGTGACACTGCCGCCATTTATGGTCATGCCGTCAGCGCAAATCCCGCTGGAATTATCGGCGCTGCCGCCGATGGCTGTAATGTTGCCGCTGTTAATGATTACATCACCGGAATAAGAAAAAATCCCAGAGGAATAGGAGTCTGTACTTGTACCGCCTGTGGTTGTGAGGGAACCACTACCTGAAAAAGTAATATCATTTTCTGAATCAATTCCATAGCTAGGACCATTGCCTGAATAGCAGCTGGCAAGAGCATTCTGTGAGTCGGAAGCCAGCACAATTTCCACTGCCCCGTTTACAATTTTCAGTGCTGTTGCGGCATNNGGCATCGCTTGTGTAGTCAAATCCCGTAAGAATCAGCTTCTTTTCAGTTTCCTTCCAGGTGTATCCACTCACATCATCAGCTGCAGGACCGGTTAATGCAGCCAAACGGAAGGGATTTGCACCTTCTTCAGATGTATCCAGAATTAGAGTGGGATTCGATAAAAAGTCATTTACTTGTTGTCCGTCCACAGTGACATTACCGCCGATGACATTGATGGAAGAGAGTACTATTCCGCTTATATTTACCGTGCCATCGATTACGGTCAAGCCGCTTTCAAGATCGCCGCAGATATTTACCTCGCCCGAGCTTACAACGACATCGGCATTAACATTTCCGCTATAGCCAATAGCTGCCCCAGTGGTTGTCAGCTTACCGCCGTTGACATACACCGATGATAAATCAACAGCGTCGTAGGTACTGCCTCCCGCTGCCGTAAGTGAACCGTAGAGATATAGGCTGCCAGAGCTGCTAAGTCCATAATTGTTTCTGTTAGTTATGTCCACGCTTGCCTCTGCCTCGATAGTAACATCTCCTGAAGCATGTACTGCGTTATTAATACCGGATTCGTTTACTTTCACAGTGCCGCTGTGGAAAGTTAATGTACCACCGGTATACAAAGCGTTGGTAAAATCCTGGCCACCGTGTGTTATTGTTAAGGTTCCCCCACCATCACCGACACTGATGATAAGATTGCCTTCACAATGGATTGCATCAGGTGCGTAAGGATCGTCGACGTTAAGTGAAACATCCCTGTTGTAAATTAGATTAATAATGTCATCTTCATCACAATCGATTTCAATGTAATCACCGCCATAACTGCTGTTCAGTGTAAGGGTGGCGGTGGATGCATCCCATGCCCAGCCGGTACCACTATTATCACTCGCAAGGCTTATACCGGTTTCTCCCCCAATGTCCATGGTACCGGAAGCCATACTCCCTGTTTCGGCAGAAACTGTCAAGGGCAGCATTGTCATAATCATACAAACTGCTAAAACCAAGCTTCCGATTCTTTTTACTTTTTGATTCATTTTTTATTTCCTCCTCATTCTTTGTTTGGCTGTATGGTCAGCCGGTCGAGTATTTCTGCCAAGGCAATCCGAGCACCATTTTGCCAGAATATATACCGGCCGTTGGTGTCGGGGCGAGGCAGCAATTCTAAATCCCGCAGGCTGTCATATCTATGGTCTGCTTCAGGCAGGCGCCGGGTATCGAACAAAATCAAATGACCATTATTCAGCTCAATGTCCAGGGTTTGGCCGTCTAAAATATCAACTCGGGTTATTTGCAGCATACGTAATCACCTCGTTTCTGCCGGGCATGGTGAAAGAAATTTAGTTGCCCGGCATAATTAAAGAGTAGCAGAAAAATTTTCTTAGATGTGAAGGGTTAAGAAATCTTAATCCTTTTATAAAAAAAATTTTTTGGGATTTATTTCTTTTTAAAAATATGGTAAAATAGTGCAAAAGAACCGGTCGGGAAGGATGAAAAAAATTAAGCTCTTAATGGTAGAGGATGAAGCCGATGTGCTTGAAATAAATCGGGAATATTTTGAAGGCAAGGGATATGAAGCTGTCTGTGCGGATACCCTTTCTAAGGCACGTTTTCTGTTAGAGGAGCATGCACCGGATTTGATTCTTTTGGACGTGATGATGCCGGATGGGTCAGGCTTTGACTTTTGTGCAGAGCTGCGGCAAAAAACAAACGCCCCCATCATCTTCCTGACGTGCAGGGATGAAAATGAGAGCGTTGTAAAAGGTCTTTTGCGGGGCGGGGATGATTATGTCACCAAGCCCTATGATTTAAATATACTTAGCGCCAGGGTTGGAGCCCAGCTTCGGAGGTCGGGCATTATGAATGCCGGGAAGATTGAGTTAGCTCCCTTGGTTGTGGATTTTTTATCCGGTGAAGCAACTCTTGACGGGGAACGGATTCCTCTGACCCAAAAGGAATTACAGCTTCTTGGCTGCTTTGCCTTGTTTGCGGGCAGGCGGCTCAGCTGCGAAGAAATCTACCGACGTGCTTGGGGAGAGGCACCAGTCGGTGCTTCAGGAAGCATAAAAACTCATGTTGCCAACCTGCGCAAAAAGCTAAAGTTAGATGATGGCGGCTGGTTTGAATTGGTAAGCTCAGGCAAGAACGAATACACTTTCAGCAAGGTCAGGTATTAGTCCTTATGACGCATTATTCTTTATAGATAGGCAGGGCGAAAAACACTGAGGTGCCATGTCCGTCTTTACTTTCTATCCGGATTTGACCGCCGTGCTGCTCTACAATATGCTTACAAATATATAATCCAAGTCCGGTGCCGGTATCCTGACTACCGCCGGATTTTTTTTTGGGGCTGTACCGCTCAAAAATTCGGGGAAGCTGTTGGGGATTGATACCTGTACCGGTGTCCTCCACACAGACTGCAATATTAGGGCCCTCCCGCCTTGCGGACACGGTAATCAGACCATTTGCCGTAAACCGTACCGCGTTGGAAATCAGGTTGACGATGACCTGTGAGATTCGCGCGGGATCGGCATGGACGGCGGGAATTTCGCTTTCGATGCGGATATCCAACCGGTTTTGGTTCTTATTCAGTATCGGGTAATGGGTTTCAACGGCGGTATGGATGATTTCATCCACATAGCATTGAACCGGCTCCATGACCATACGCCCTTCCTCCATGCGGGTAAGATCTAAGATTTGACCTACCATTAAGGAAAGCCGTTCAGCCTCAGAGGAAATCAGTGTCATCCTGCGGGCTACTTCATCGCCATTCGGCGTGTCAGGCTTTTCCGCAAGCTGCTTTGTGGTTTGAGCATAGCCTGATATCACAGTCAGGGGAGTTTTGAGTTCATGGGAAACATTCCCTAAAAACTCGGTTTTAAGCCTATTCAAGCTTTCCAAAGCCGCTTTTTCCGTTTCTAATTTTTCCTCCGCTTCCTTGGCCTCTCCCAAGACCCGATTGTTCATTTGGAAGAGAGAAACCGTCTGCGCCAGTACAAAGATTAGCATAGCGCCTCCGGTGATAGGCGCATTGGGTCCATCACCAAAGATATCGCTGTACATTATTATATCAGACAGGACGGCAAGATAAAACACTGCTATTCCAAACATAGCTGCACCCTGCTCCTTGTTGGGATTACGCATATTCCAAAATAAAATTGCAATGCCCGGAACAATACACACAACAAGTAAAAGCTGATAGTATTTTAAGATTGAGGTATAAAAAAGAGAATCCCCCAATAGAATAAAGGCACCATAGACACAGGAACCTATAATTGCCGTAGACAAAATAATCTGTAAAAACCTCCCAGTAGTATATTGTCCCAAATACAAGGAAAGGAAAATTGTCACTAACACCATGCTAAGATATTCCAGCATAAAGGATAGGTTGCCGGGTATGGGGAAATAAACCCAAGCCTGACTTTGGAGGCATTCCCTTAGTGCCATGACTATGCAGGCAAGGGCGAAATATAAGGTTGCTCTTGTGCGGGACAGCATGAGGTATATTCCAAGCAGCAATACAGCCGCGCATAAAAACGCACCCGTCACTGCAATTCCCTTTATACGCTCAGGTAGGAACTGATCAGCAAACCTTTCGCTTTTGCTTATAGACAGCTCCGCAAGAGATGCTCCGCGCTTGTCGTGATAAAATTGTGCGCTGTTGAGGAGTATATCCATTTCACCATTTATCCCAGCTCCGTGAAATGAGATGTTATTTTCCCAAACCACTGTATCTTGCTTGGTGGTACCGTTTTGTCCGTTCTGGGCTGCGAGCTCGCCGTTTACATATACACGCATGGCATGGCGGCCTGAAAGGGTTAAGCTAAGTGCATAGACACCGCTGCCCTCGGGTATCTTTAAAACAAAGCGCTGGGAGAGATAATCAGCCCGGATTTCTTCAAAGCTATCTGTGCTTTCCGGCACGACAAAATCAGCATCCTTAGGTGAAATATAGGTATTGGGGTAGTAATAATTGCCGGGGCTGAGTTTGACAACAGTTTTTTCTAAATCCGGGATGCCGGTCAAGTCATACACACCATACTGTTCCGTGAGGGTAATGATTTTTTGAGTCTTCCCCATCCGCAAGTTTAGATTGACAAGTGCCGTCAATACTGCTGTTGTGAGAAGCGCTGCCAGCAAAAGAAAGAGTAATTTTTTCTTATAAATAAACCCTTTAATATCTAACGCTTCCTTTCTGCCCTTTGATATGTAACGCTTCCCCTCAGATAGTTTGGTCATAAGACCTCATGGATTTTACCGTGATTTTGTCCGTTGACTTTTCGCCTATCCTCCCCCAAAGCATACCCTCAGAAGTATAAGCTGCCTGAAAAGAAATGACTTCATTTTTAAAGCCGGAATATTTACCTGTCTCCAGATATTCCATAGGCTCCTCATCTGCAAATACTTTTGCAAGAGAACTGACTATTTTTAACCTTATGTCTGCTTTCATCTAATTCATGAGACCCC
>DOWI01000110.1:0-1433 GCA_003519645.1 Oscillospiraceae bacterium | reverse complement strand
TGTGTTATTTGTAGTATAATATAAGAATATGTTACATTAAAGATATAATATAGTTTCATGCTTCAAAGGAGGGTAACTAAATGAAGATAGCTGCATGTGAAATTGAAAACAAATGGGTACATGAAGAGTTTAAAAACTTAGCAATTAATTGCGGTAGAACAATAAAGCGATTTATTCAAACAATGGTTACATTATCAAAAAAACCGGGCGAATCAATTGCTGCAGCAAGCAAAGATAAAGCAGAGGCAAAAGCTATTTATCGATTGTTAAAAAGTGAAAAATTGACGGAAGATGTTATTTTAAAATCACACAAAAAACAAACTCTAAAAAACATCGAAGAAAGTGGAGAAGATATAATTTTATGTATTCAGGATACTTCTGATATTAGCTATACAAATCTTAAAGCAACTACTGGTTTAGGCGATTATGGAGGAGATAAAAATTCAAAGGGGTTAAAAGTTCATTCGACAATAGCAGTTACCCAAAATGGGATTATGAAAGGGCTTTTAGATCAGAAGATATGGGCACGCGATCCAGCAGAACGAGGTAAACGCAGGACAAGACACCAAAGACCCATTGAAGAAAAAGAAAGTTTCAAATGGCTTGAATCTATGGAACGGAGCAATAAGGGCATTCCAGCAGAAATAAAGGTTATCAATGTTTGCGATCGAGAAGCAGATTTATTTGAATTTTTCTATAAGGCAATCAATGAAGATAGATTTTTCTTGGTACGGGCTACATATAATAGACTACTACTTGATGAGCGTAAAGCGTTCGATAAAGTACATGCCGAAAAAGTGGCAGGCGAATTAACTGTTGAANNCCAGTACCTCCCAAAATACGTAAGTACTTTGATAAAGAAGAGTGTATAGAAGTTTTTTTGATACTAGCAGAGGAAAAAAATGCACCCACGGGCATTGAACCTATTCAATGGTATCTATTTACAAATGTTGAGATCTTAAGTTTTGATGAAGCAATAGAAAAAGTAAAATGGTACACCCAACGGTGGAAAATAGAGCGATTTCATTATATTTTAAAAAGTGGTTGTAAGATAGAGGAACTACAGGAGGAAGATGCGATACGACTGCGAAAATTAATGTTGATGTATTCTATTATAGCATCTCGAATACTCTGTATGACATATCTAGCAAGAGAAAACCCTGAATCCTCCTGTGAAACGATGTTTCAGGAGGAAGAGTGGAGAGTTTTGTATCGCATAGCCAATAAAACATCAAACTGCCCCGAGAAAGCTCCTACAATTAAAGAAGCAGTGGATTATGTCGCAAAGCTTGGTGGATTCCTAGGTCGAAAAGGGGATGGAGACCCTGGTGCAAAAGTTATTTGGAGGGGTTTAAAAGAATTAAATGTCGTACTTCAACACTACAAACATTTAATTTCCGGATAATGGTAATGTTGTGGGTCAAGCATAGCTT
>DOWI01000185.1:4796-13060 GCA_003519645.1 Oscillospiraceae bacterium | reverse complement strand
ATACGTATTTGCAAACAGTTTCACAGCCTCGGCCTCGGTAGGCTGTATAAACAGCGTTGGAATATCCTTTTTGATTGCCCCCTGCTGCAAAAACTCGGCAAAAACATGTGCCCGCTCAGTTAGGTAATCGTCATCCGTAGGAACACCCACGATAATTCGGGACGGATATAGATTATCATACAGCGCTCTGCCCTCCCTTAAAAATTCGGGAGAAAATAGAATATTACGGGTGTTGTATTTCTTTCTTATTGATTCAGTATACCCGACCGGGACGGTAGACTTAATAATCATTATCGCATCCGATTTAAGCTCCAGCACCTGTCTAATTACTGACTCAACCGAGCTTGTGTCAAAATAATTCTTTACCGGATCATAATTTGTCGGTGTGGAAATAATTATAAACTCCGCGTCACGGTAGGCGGAAGCCGCATCCGTTGTCGCAGTCAGATTAAGCTCCTTCGTCCTAAGATATTCCTCTATTTCAGCATCAACAATAGGTGACTTCTTATGGTTGATCATGTCGACTTTTTCCTGAATGATATCCACTGCATATACCTGGTTATTTTGAGCCAGCAGAATCGAATTTGACAATCCCACATATCCAGTTCCCGCTACCGCTATTTTCATAATTAAGCTTCATGTCCTTTCCTTTAGCTTATGCCCAGAGAAGGGCATAAAACCGTAAACTCGGTTTATTTTTTGCTCTGAAATAGCCTTTTAAAAGCGTCCATCATTACAGAGTTCTTGGTAAATCGAATATATATAAAACTCAGAGTCAAATAAACAGCGGCCCCCGTTATGACTTCAAGGACAACAGCCGGAATTGATCTCTCGGTAAGCATATCTACAATAAATACAGCTCCAAACATGATTGCGCCCGACGCCAGAAAATAAAAACTGTTTTTAATATAGCTAAATACGGGCAGATCTTCTCTTACCGCAATCGACTGCACAATACATACCGTTACTTCTGCGAAAATTGTTCCGATTGCAGCACCCAATGCATGTAGCCTTGGAATCAATATCAGGTTGATTACGATATTCACCAGAGCGCCCAGCCCAACCGAAAGGATATACACCTTATCCTTACAGCTTGGTATAAGGTACTGCGTCCGAATTACATTTGCGAATGAGATAAACGGTATTGTGACCGCCATGCAGGCAATAATGATTCCGCTGGGTTCATATGCCGAACCAAAAAATACCGGTGCGAAGTCCTTTGAAACTGCGGCCAGTCCAAATGACAGGGCATACGCCATGAACATAACGAAGAGCATGGAGGAAGCGATATATTTTCTACCCTGCTGGGTATCACCTCTGGCGGTGATGTTTGACATTCTTGGCAGCATCACGGTTCCAAATGCAGTGATGATTCCAAGCGGGAGATTGATAATTCTCTCAGAATATTCAAAAAAACCGACCTGTGCTTCGGTACTAAAGTGGAACAGCAGTATTTTATCCATCACCCTGTAAATGCTAACCGCAATGACAGGTACAAACAACACCAGCAGGGGCACAATATGACTTTTCAGCTCAGCAAAGGTAGGCTTGACAAACGTTACATACTTGCGGATAACCAACCATACCATAGACTGGCTAATCAAACTACCTGCCGCCATAATCGTGATATACTTCCACAAATCATCCTGTGTATGAACAAATGTAAAGATTGCTACAACCGTTAGGATTTTCACCAGCGTGTTTCGCGTAAATGTCAGCCGAAATTCTTCAATTCCGAAGAAAAACCAGTTAATATCAAACAAAGCAGCTATGATATAAAGACTTTGAATTATAGCAAAGGTTTTATATTGAATCGGAAATAATAAAATATAAGCAAAATAGGCAACAACAACCAGCAGCGACAGCAGAAAGTGCAGGCTGAATATACTGCTGAAAGTACGGTTCAGCCTTTCCCTATCACCACGTACTGCTGCGATCATGCGATTTCCATAGTTGTTGATTCCTAGCATAGCGAATAGCACAAAGTAATTTGCAACCGAATATGAATACGAGAAAACGCCTGTCTTTTCCGGTCCTAACACACGAGAAACATATGGAGATGTAATAAACGGAAGCACAATAATTAATATCTGGTAAGCACTCTGATAAATAAAGTTCTTTTTTATGCTGGACATATGAAGAACCATGCCCTTTCTGTGCCTTACTGCATCATTGCTAAAATTCGTCAAAAACAAACAACTGTCTTTTTCAGAGAATCAGACATAGAAAGGCACAAGTATTTTCAATTCCTTTGATTTCAGGCAATCTCAGTTGAGCCTTAAAAGCTTCGTATTTTTTCCTTTGCGTTTTTTGAACCTGTTTTCCAGTCGAGCAATCCATTTTCCCTGTATGCAGCTGCCTTCTTGCTGTATTGCTTTTTCTGAAAAATATAATAAATATCCCGAAAACACCCAAAATACAACCCCAAATATATTGACACGATAGAGAATCCTTGCTTCAAATATCTCTATCAAAAAAAACGAAAAGGGTATTATCATCAGCAAATATTGCCACATATTCTCGCGTGTAACTGTTAGTACCCGCCTAAACAGCAGTGTCCGGCATAAGTCGAACACAAAAATCACAAGGAATATAAAACCCACAATACCGGATGATACAAGTACAGAAATATAAATATTATGAATGCCGCCTTTTTTTAGATTATCCAGCCTTTCTTCAATCAGATGCGGGGAAACCTGATCATAAAGCCCTTCCCGCGTAACACCGAAAATCGGATTTTTTATAAATGTTTTAATTCCCGCCCGCCAAATCTGAACCCGTCCATTGGTTACATCATTTGAATCAGGATCATATTCATCGTCTCTTTGGTTTATGGCAGGCTTGATATCATCTTTTGAAAAGGAGCCATGATCAAAAGCAACATTTTTTAATTGACGTATAATGCTGGGAATATAAGAAATTGTTTTTACGCTGACAGGTCTCAGTATTTCAGCGCTTCCTGTAATTGCTACAGCTATGACAAGGGCGGCAATGGCGCTAACGATGGTACTAATATTCTTTTTCTTCATCCAAAGAAGAAGTTGAACAAAAAACATGATGGTTCCGAAAATAAGCAGCGTATACCAAGCAGTCCTGCTTTGGGTAAATAATAAGTATATCAGCTGAAATACAATATTCGAGATGTGAAACTTCCTGCTATTGATTGTTTCCATAACAAGCAGCATCCAGCTCATGAATATGGATATAACCGCAAGCGTCGAACCCGTATTGGGATTGTATAATCCCCAAAAACGGTTATAGCTTAAACCCACAGTCAGATTACCGTATATTTCATGATAGTAAGTAAAGCTGACGGAAAAAAGAAAAAACAGCATACAAACCATGGTTAATGCGAAAGTGACTGCAACATACGTGCTGCTGACGATTTTCAACTCTTTCATTTTAACTTCGACAGGCGTGTTGTGATCATTTCCAAACAACAGAATAATAAATAGAACCATATATAAAAACTGGGATATATTCTCGAAAAGATGGTTTGGAGCTGCAATCAGAATTGATACGGCGTAAGACGCACAGAAAAGCAACAGCCACAAGGACGAGCGGTTTTTCAGCAGCGACCGGTTACTTGTAAAATCAAGCAGCACCAGATAAGAGCCCCAAACAAACCCAATCTTTACGAACCTTCCAAGATATATCTGTAAAAGCGGTGAAGAGGTCAGAGCTGTCATAACAATCAAGAACATAATGCAATAGGTTCTCTGGCATATTATTTTTTTATAGATTCCTTTTATAATGCTCACCCTTGGTTTCCCCCGCTATGCTTCAGCTTTTGAAAAATAGATTTCATGTATTTTTTAAGAAAAAGTTTTATAAGAGCCATACATCGAATCAAAAGAAAATGTCTTTTGGAAAGAAGATTCAAGATTGAATCAGAATACCTTCCATATGAACCACGGATCTTTAGCTGTTCTTTGACCAGCTGATTCCCTGCCAGTTCACGAAGATAGGATTTTCGACGGCGGCTGTCAAAATTCCATTGCGGGCTGTACATACTATCTATACACGACACGATGCCGCGAAGAAAAAAGGAACAGATACGCTCCTTTTGTTTCGGATGATTCAAGCCCCAATCGGCAAGACGGCTTTCATAGGCTGATCACAGCCTACATATCAGCTCAAATTTATTGACAGGATACTTAACGAACACATCCTGCACATCATTCAATTTATAGTGATATAGGCAGGCATTAATTAGCGCTGCGCTGCGGATATATTCAAACAAATCCAGATTAAACATGCCGTCCTGATAGCGCCTCATATCAGTAAACCTAACCTGATTTTGCTGTATCAGTTCAGCTTTATATATTTTATTCCACAGATATCCTGCCATTCCGTCGGGAAAATACTCGGTAAAAAAACCCCGTACCTCCTGCACGCTTTTCAGCAGCCTGTTTTCAAGTGAAAATTGCTCACCCAGCTCCGGCTTTTCATAGTGATAGTTTGCCGTATAACCGCAAATCGCCACATCCACGCCATTGCTAACCATACTATCGTACAGTATCTCCAGCATATGCGGCTCCATCCAGTCATCCGAGTCGGGAAATACCCAATAGGGAGCTGATGCCAAAACCATTCCCGCATTGCGGGCGCTGCCGGCGCCGCCGTTTTCTTTGTGAATCACCTTGATTCTGGTATCCGCTGACGCCAGCCGGTCACACAGTTCACCGCTGCCATCGGTGGAGCCGTCATCAACCAGAATCAGTTCAAAATCACGATAAGTTTGCGCCAGTATGGAACGAACACCCCGCTCTAGGTATGAAGCGCAGTTGTAAACCGGNNGAAATCTCAGGCATTTGTGTCCATTCCTTCCTTCGGAAATCAATTGTCTTTTATCCTTATTAGTTCCCATATCCTGTAATTCTCTTTAGCGTTTCAAGCCTTTCATCATTGAAGCCGAGATGGTGAAGCATAACGCTTATTAAATATCTTTTTTCGGTTGCATTTGCATAATCAGGATAATTTACTTTCAGAAAATTAAAAAACTGCCTAGCATTTTCTCTGCCTTCCTTGCGATTGGTCTGATAGATTAAGGAAATAATATGATGGGTACGAATCAGCGGCAATATTCGTCGCTTCATATACGCAGCCAAGCCGTCCGGCCATTTTGTTGCAGTTGAAAACCGCAGACATTCCTTGATAACCCTTTCGTGCTGGTCATATCGTTTGGCATAACTCTGATGGCTGACGCTTTGGTTAACATTACCGACCAGGTAACGGTAAACATCCAGGTCATAAAACACAACATTCCGGATGTATGCAACCACCTTGAGCAAATACTCATTATCGACATAAAATGCGTGCTCCAAAAGACGAATGTTATGCTCTTTCAATATAGTCATCCTAACATTCAAGGTATGAAGCGCATAAAAGTGGCATACCTCATCGTCGCTTACATCCAGAAAAGCGTATTCGTGGTTGAATATGATTTTCGACGGCAGTTTTATAAATGACTCAACTCCCGTTGTCATATCAACCTTTGTTTTCTGATCCACAACAAGATCGGTTTCGGTGCTTTTTAAAAGATTGATCAGGGATATTAGATTATCAGTGTGCACCCAGTCATCACCATCTACGATGCGAAAAAACTTTCCCGTTGCATTGGCAATCCCCGCATTCACCGCCGAACCGTGCCCCCCGTTTTCTTTGCGAATCAGTTTAAAGATCTCGGGATAGCGGTTAACGTATTCTTGTGCAATGACAGGGGTAGAATCCTTTGACCCATCGTCTACAATCAGAACTTCCAAATCCTCACGCAGACGGTCATCGGAAAAAGAATCAAGACATTTGTTTAGATATTTTTCGACATTGTAACATGGAATAGCCACAGACAGATATTTCATTAAGAACCCCGCCTTTCCGCGCCTCTTTGACCCCGTCCTCAAGAAAACAGAGCATAGGCGTAAAAGATATTTACAAATATAAAACCTGCTTTCCGCAGGAATGTTGCGGATATAGCCCGCAAAGTACATAAGTTTACAATCCGGCTTTCAACTATTAACGGTTCTGTTTAATCCGCGAAAAAAGAAGAGGTAAGGAATTGCGCAGCACGTACATTAGTCGCCCTGTCAAAAGGCTAAGGGTGGTATGACGGCCTTTTAAAAGCAGACTTAAAGCAGCAACCACCCTGTTATCAGGGTCAGTCAGCGGTATAAGCCTTTTAAACAATCCCGAATCATACCGTTTTTGCAGCCATTCACGTCGGGCAGACCTATTGGCTCCTGACCGCCGGTCAAACTGTCTAAGCAGCCCTGCAAATGCATAGCGTACATATATCCCCGCCAGTTCCTTTTCAACTTCGGGGGTACACATCTTCCAATATTCATATTGGTTCAGCAAGGATTGAACCCGCTCCTCCTGAATCTCAAAAAAATTGGTAAAAAACTTAGAGGTCAGCCCTTCATCTATTCGCCTGTTGTAAGCATACGGGGCCATATCCAACACCATCATCGTCTCAATGTCCATAAAGAAGTCACAATTGAAAAAAAAGTCCGAGGCAATCGGATATTCTTTGATTGTGATATTATGGCTGCGGATATATTCTGCATCATATAACTTATTCCATAAATAGCCGTACAGAGTGGATTTTTCAAGTTCGATTACATAGGCGCGCAGCTCCTTTCGGTTTGAAAAATACCGTTCGGGCAGCGTTATTTTTCTGGTATCTTTAAGCTGCTGTTTGGAATCAAAATATCGCTCTTCCAGTCCGAATATCACAACATGCGGGAAGGAATCTTGAACAGCTTTATATATCCTCTCATACGTATTGGCAGCAATCTCGTCATCCGCATCCACAAATGTAATATACCTGCCCTTGGCATGGGTCATAGCGGTGTTTCTTGTAATACGAACGCCCTTGTTTTCAGTAAAATGTATAACCGATACCCGTTCATCCTGTGCAGCGAACTCATCGCATATCTCACCGCAACGGTCAGGTGAGCCATCATCAATCAGAATCAGTTCAAAATCCTTAAAAGTTTGGCCGAGAATACTTCCCACTGCATGATTCAAATATTTTTCTGCCTTAAATACAGGCATTATGATTGTCAAAAAAGGCTTGTCCATTAATTCGGCACCTTTCAGGTTATACTTAGCGTTTTGCCTTTAAAGTCGCAAATAGTTTAGTATTACTGGACTTCACCATTGAAATCACATTGCTTTCAACCATTGCCAGCATAACGCTTTTCCATTTAATTGGAAACAGCAGAAGCTTCATCATAAGTGAACGAGGTCTTGCGATTTTTATGCAGCTGCGCGCATTTTTACCAAAAATCATTTCTTTGATTTTTTCCCGCTTTTCAGCCTTTGAAAGCTTACAGTTGGGGTTGGTTACATTCTCGATACACCCGACAAGACGCTCAACATAACGCCGGGCAATCATCTCTTTACTCGCATCATCACTGATCTGCCAATATTCATACAGTTCAATCATCCAACCGTGCTCCTCTTCCCTCTTTTCATACATGTTGGAGCGATAGGCAGCGGTTTCGGAATCAGCGCGGGCTCTGATAAAGTGATAATATTGTTTGGAAGATACCGCGACACGCTCAATATCACGGATTACACTAAGCACAAACGGAAAATCATCCCAGAAGGTAGATGGGAATCGCAATCCCTTACTGTCAACATACTCCCTGCTATACAGCTTGTTCCAAGGGGTATAGAGAAGATTGCAGTCAAATAGCTTATATGCATTTTCCCTAAAGGCTTGTTGGTCATATACTGCATCCGGCTGTTTGAGATTAATTCTAATATAGTCTGTATCATTATAGTAGGTATCAATAAAATACCCGGTTACTACCAATTGAGTATTATTCTTTTCAGCCAGCTCGTACATATCCTCAAGCATCGTCGGCTCTACCCAGTCATCCGAATCCATAAAGTAGTAATATTTTCCGCGAGCATGCTCCATTGCCATATTACGGGCGGAAGGAGCACCGCCGTTTTCTCTATGGAAAACACGGATTCTGTCATCGCTGAGCGCATACGCATCACAGATTCTGCCGCTGTTATCAGGTGTACCATCGTCAACAATCAGAAATTCAAATTCCTTGAGAGTCTGCGCCTGCACGCTTTCGATCGCTTTGCCAACATACTTCTCTACATTATAAACCGGCATAATAACGCTTATTTTAATATTCTGCATATTGAGTCCAATACCTTTCCTAGGTTAATACTCGGACGGGTTACTGCACAAATCAGACAAGTTCTTGTTCGGCTTTCAGCAATGCCGATTCGATCACCTT
>DOWI01000185.1:0-4771 GCA_003519645.1 Oscillospiraceae bacterium | reverse complement strand
CGTAATGATAGTGATGGGCTGTTCTCCGTATTCGAAATGCTTATGCTCAATGATACGGGTGAAGGGTGTTTCCCTGTCAGTGTAATTTACTACGGCAACGCCCTGATAATTATCCGTGTCAAGCTCGACTGTTTCAAAACGTAAGCTTCTGTACTCCAGCTTTCCAAACCTGTAGTTATAATATGAGTCAATTGTCCCTGTGTAAACCATCTTGTCTGCAACCGCGTCATATTTTTCTCGGTTTTTATTATAGTCTACACCGAATTCAATATCGCAGCCTTCCAGCAATGCGTCAATCAGCACATTATAACCGCCAATCGGAATCCCCTGATAACGATCATTAAAATAATTGTTGTCATAGGTATAACGCACAGGAAGGCGTTTGATTATGAATGCAGGAAGCTGGGAACAGTCTCTGCCCCACTGCTTTTCAGTGTAACCCTTAATTAACTTGTTATAAATGTCAACACCGACAAGACGGATTGCCTGCTCTTCAAGATTTCTAGGCTCATGGTCAATTACAGACTTTTGCTGGTCAATTTTCTTTCTGGCCTGCTCCGGTGTAACAACACCCCACATACGGCTGAAGGTATTCATATTAAAAGGAAGATTATAAATCTCCCCTTTGTAGTTGGCAATCGGTGAATTGGTATACCGATTAAACTCCGCATATCTGTTGACATATTCCCACACCCGGCGGTTGTTTGTATGGAATATATGAGCGCCATATTCGTGAACATTGATACCGTTTATATTCTTACAATACAGATTGCCGCCCGGATGAGATCTTTTTTCAATTACAAGGCACGATTTACCGTTGTCAACAGCATATCTTGCAAAAACTGCGCCGAACAACCCGCTACCGACAATTAAATAATCATATTTTTTCAAAACCAATACCCTTCCTTTCTGAAAATATGAAGTCAGTATATAGTTATGATTACCAAATTTTCATATATCATTATTTTCATTGGATATAATATCTTATATCATCTCCTATAAATTACTATTATATTTCTCAACAGGTAAAAAGTCAACTTCAATAGCTGCATACGCAGGTCATAAGGCGATAAGGCGATTCCTGACTCGTCTCGCACCCCACTTACTACCATTATAACAGAAAAACCGATAGTAATTGTCGAAAAGCAAAAACAATTGGTTTTTTATTGCAGTAGCGTTTTACATATAGCATTTTTTATTATACAATTCATATCGTTGGGTTTGTCGATTCACAGGCGAGCCGGACATACCTCAACCACCCTCGGCTGAAGGCTGAGAATAACATAAACCCCTGTTTTTGAATATTATAGAGTATTCTAAAATAGGAGATGAGAAAATGTCCCCATCTAATTTTAACTGTCCATTTTTCAATCAGTATCAGAATATGATGTATCCGGTCCAGCCTCTGTGGGACGATCAGCAATATACATCACAGGAACTCCCGGTATTAGGCCACCCTATCCAGAGCACAAATAAAACAGAAGACGCCTTGGAAACCGTCTCAAACCAGATAATTCCGACTCAGACCGCGGCAGATCCCCCACCAATACTGAGTAATAACCCGGCAGTTGCCTCGATCTTACTGCATAAAGAATTGACCGGGTATCCTAACTATGGAAACCCCAGCAGAAATGCCGATATTCTTTATACAGGCAACACAGGCACATGGACCTTTGAATCCCCTGCATTCTTATTTGTACCCGGAAATCTCAGGCCACAAATTGTCATCCGTGCCGTGTTGGACGACCACTCCAACGTTCCCGTCAACCGGTATTCCCTAAGAATCACTGTAAACGGCAGCGTCGTACATAACGGAAGGGTACAGCTTGAACACGGAGTCCCCGCAGGCGGTATGTTTACCAATTGGAGAGAGCTGACCTTCAACGTTCCGAATTTAAGAAGAGTAACGCAAGTGGTTATACAAAACACATCCAATGCAGGGCCGAATGACTGGATTGGCCTCGACTGGATGCAGTTAAGGCTCCTGCCCAGAACAGGCGGAAGGCTGCCGATTCTGTAATGGAACACGCTTGAATATTTGATTGTGTGGCTTAAAACGCCCGCATAGCTGTCAACTATACGGGCGTTTCACTTTTATATTCTTTATTTTGGCTTGTTGTGCAGGTATTTGTTTCGGGTAGCGATGCCGCCGCGGATATGCCGCTGCGCCTTGTTCTGTTCCAGCACGCTTCGAACCCGCCCGTAAAGCTGCGGATTGACCGTCCGCAGCCGGTCTGACACATCTTTATGTACGGTTGACTTTGATATATGAAACTTCCCCGCGGCAGCACGTACCGTCGCGTTGTTTTTTATTATGTATTCACCCAACTCAATGGCTCGCTCCTCAACTGCTCCCTTCACATTATCACCTCTTGATGTTCTTCGCTAATACCTATGCTAAAAGAGGCGACTTTATGCGATTTTTATACCTATGATATCATGATTAAAGCATTGTCGAAAATGGTATTTATTTAGTCTTGCTGTAATATAATATTAATTAAAGGGCAAAAGCATGTGTACATCCATCCATTTCAGAGTGAAAGAAAGGAGATCGGCAATGCGCAGATGGTCTTTTTTTCGTGACCTAAAATCCATTCATAATGATCTGAAAAACCCAAGCTTCAAAGCACATTTTGACAAATACAGGACACTGGCGCATTATTGGATGGGTCATTTTAGTGAATCCTCCGATCGGGTAACCGGCTGGGCGCATGATTATGTATGCCCATCTTGTTCGGCCAATCTGGAGTACCAACGGGAACAGCCCAGCGTTCACCGCTGTCCCCGCTGCCAAACTGTAGCCGAAAACACAAAGAAACTATCGGAGGCCTGGCAGTATTACAGACGCAGAGATATTTCGCAGGGCATTGAAGCGGCAGCTTTGACGGCTGTGATTGACAATGATAAAAACGCTTGTGATTTTGTACTGACTTCTATCCGATGGTATGCAGAACATTACAAAAAATTTGCTGAACATGGCAGCCACGCGGGTAAAGGAAAGGCTATGGGGCAGAGTCTTGACGAAGCCGTATGGTGCTGCACGCTGCTGAACGCTTTATTCACCATCGATTTTAATGGCGAATTAGAGGTAGGTAAGAAACTTTATAAGTTACTATTTAAGCCATTGGTTAAACTTGTGTTGCCGCAAAGCAGGTCGATTCATAATATATCTCTTTGGCATGCTGCCGCAGCAACGGGTGCTGCAGTTCTCTTTAAGGACGATACCCTGCTACAAGAAGTGTTGAACAGCGGTTACGGTGCCCGCGCCCAAATTACCAAAGGTTTCACCGAGGACGGTATATGGTTTGAAAATTCACCAGGGTACCATTTCTACGCATTAGATGCAGCCACAACTCTCGTCCATTATCTATATGCGGGCAAAGTCAGTGAGAACATATTCTATGATCGACTGATAAAGGCTTGGACTGTATACTCAAAAACTTCATTTGAAGGCGGGCTGATCCCAGCAACCAATGACGGAGGAAACAGTGAAACTCTTTCAAGCATAGCACCATCTGCACTAAAAGCAGCATGGCTGCTTCGATCACATCCAGATATAAATTTTCTACAGTCCTTTATAACAAAATTTCATGAGAAAAAGCCCTGTATTCAGGCGCTTGTTTATGGGTTTCAACCAACCAAAAAAACAATCTACGAAAATAAATCTATTCTGCTTAACAATAACAAAATGTGTTTGTTGCGCTCTAAAGACAGTGCGCCCGATGTATTTTGCAAGTATGGAAACATCGTGAAAAGCCACGCACACCCCGATGCACTTTCTATCTCGATCCATCCGTTTTCCATGGATACAGGTACAACTGGTTACGGTTCAAGATTATATCGTGAATGGTATACAAAAACAATATCACATTCCACCGTTGTAATAGACGCCCGTGATCAGAATCAAATCACCGGCGGTACAGCAGAACTTTCAAAAGACGGAACCTGTTTTTCAGCTGCCGTATCGGATGCTTATCAGGGCGTTACTATCACCCGTGAACTATGTTACATAGGGAGCAGCCTACGTGATACGGTAAACGTCAAGAGTGACAATGCACATCAGATTGATTGGGTATTTCACGTGTCCGGAGAGGGCAGCTTCGCCGGTTCATTTATCCCGGCAGTGTTAAAGGAGAAGGAAAACGGCTATTCATGGCTTTCCAATATACGAAAATGGCAGGGTGCGTTCCTGACCGCAGAATGGAAACTCGAAAACAAGCTGCTGCAATTCACCTTAAGCCCGGAATATCTACATGGAACAGAGGTGTATTTCGCAAAGTCACCCGACAATCCGGGAAATCTTTACAGAGACACAATTATAATCCGAAAAAATGCCAAGAATCTTATGATTCAAGCAGATTATAGAGTGGTTAATATTTGCGGGTGATCTCCGCTGCAATAATAGGGATGTGTTTAAAATACCAGTCGCTAGACCCCTCGGCTTTCAGCCGAGGATAGGTGAGTTTGCTCGAAGCACTTTTAGTTCTTCAACAATCTTAACGCCTGCACTAGTACCAATACGCTCTGCGCCTGCATCGATCATTACAAGCGCATCCTCCAGCCTGCGGACACCGCCTGCGGCCTTGACTTTGATTGCATCGCCCACCAATGACTTCATCAGCTTTACATCAGCGACAGTCGCGCCGACTGCGACACCCGGGGCAGGCGTTCCGAAGCCTGTTGATGTTTTGATAAAATCAGGATCTGCCTTCATTGCGATTTCACAAAGGATTTTCTTTTCGTCTTGGGTCTGTCTTTGTCAACATAAAAG
>DOWI01000184.1 GCA_003519645.1 Oscillospiraceae bacterium | reverse complement strand
CGTAACCTCCTGTGTAATGGGCACTTCTGCTTTTACAGCCGCCTCATCTTGGCTTGTTTCGGATTTCATCGCATCTTCAAAGAATATCTCCGGTACTGTCACCGGACGGTTATACGGGAGTTCACCGCCATCTCTAAACGAGACACTGCCCGGTTTTGAAACGCTCTCTTTGCTTTCAGCGGAGCGAATTCTATCTATTGTATGCAGCGAATCAGAAAGTATGGTGCGTGCAGCGGTTTGGGTGGCTGTCGTGCGTGCGGTTGGTGCTTTTTCCACGTACTCGTTTGTCTCCGGAATCTGAATCGGTACAGATACCGGACTTGACTGCAGTGCCGACTTCACACCATAATACACCGTATCAAAAACCGGTCGTTCATTCACAAAGCGAACCTCAATTTTTGACGGATGCACATTGACATCCACCGTCTGGGGCGGCAGATCAATATGGAGCACACATGACGGAAATTTTCCGGTCATAATAACCCCCTTGAACGCCTGCTCCAAAGCCGCCATGGCTGTACGTGTTTTGACATATCGTCCATTTATAAAGAAATGCTGCATGGTGCGGTTACCGCGCCCGGCAGCGGGTTTGCTGACAAATCCGTGTATATGTATTCCTTCAAGCCTGTAATCAACCGACAGCATTCCTTTTGAAAACTCCCGGCCAAAAACGGTATAAATGCAGGATTCCAAAAGACCGTCTCCGGGCGTCAGCAGCTCTTCCCTGCCGTCCCGTATCAGGCGAAATGAAACCTCGGGATGAGATAGTGCGATACAATCGACCACACCCGCAACCGCGTTTGCCTCGGTCACATCTTTTTTCAGAAATTTCATACGTGCCGGGACATTATAGAACAAATCCCGCACAATGATTGTCGTACCTTGGGGACAAGCCGTATCCTCCAAAAGCCGCTCCTCTCCGCCCTCTATCACATACCGCGTACCCGCCATTTCATTCGCGGTACGAGTCAGCAGTTCCACCCTGGCAACCGCGCTGACCGATGCCAGCGCCTCACCGCGAAAGCCCAGCGTTCCGATTGATTCAAGGTCATCCTGTACACGCACCTTACTGGTTGCGTGGCGTAGAAAAGCCGTAGGAACATCATCCCTCAGAATACCGGACCCGTCATCTGTGATTTTGATCAGCGATACACCGCCGTTTTCAATCTCTACACAGACGAATGAAGCACCCGCATCAATCGAGTTTTCGATTAGCTCTTTTACTACAGAGGCAGGGCGCTCCACCACCTCGCCCGCCGCAATCAGCTCGGCGGTATGCTTGTCCAGTACATGAATGTTTGACATGGCGTACCCCTTCCTCATAAAAATAAATATCACTCCCTCCGGCACTTCGTGCCACCTCCCTCATGGAGGGAGGCTCATCCCGGCTCCCTCTAAGAGGGAGCTGTCGCCCGTAGGCGACTGAGGGAGATATTTTTTCACTGCCTCGTTTATTGGTGTTACATGAATACACGATATTTCACAAAAAACTCATATCATAGCTTGCGCTTTTGCGGTGTTGCATTCTTCTTTAAGGCTTTCCCATTTTTTATCAGACTTTTGTTATATGTATGTGATATTTGAAGCACTCCCTCCGGCACTTCGTGCCACCTCCCTCATGGAGGGAGGCATCTTCGGTGCCCGCGAACCACCTTGGTTTGCAGACTCAATACGTTCCAGCCAGCTTTGTCAGCTCATACAAAATCTGCATGGATTCAATCGGCGTAAGCGTGTTGACATCAATTTCCTTAAGCCGGCGTACAATCTCGCTGTCCCCCACAGGAAGCAGCGATAACTGACCGTCTCCCTCTTCAAATCGGTTTTCCAAATCAGAATGCGGTGAAACAGTGATTTCGCCGTCTGCCAACATTTTAAGTATTTCTTTGGCGCGGGCTACTACACGTTCAGGAATACCGGCAAGCTTGGCAACCTCAATGCCGTAGCTGTCATCGGCGGGACCCTGTACAATTCTTCGCAGAAACGTAATATCATCGCCCCGCTTCTTCACTGCGATGTTGTAATTTTTTACGCCTTGGATTTCACTTTCGATCACGGTCAGCTCATGATAATGGGTGGCGAACAGCGTTTTTGCTCCAATTTTCTTGACCACATATTCAAGCACAGCTCGTGCAATGCTCATTCCGTCAAAAGTAGAAGTTCCCCTGCCAATCTCGTCAAAAACAATCAAGCTTTTGTCAGTGGCATTTTTGAGAATTGATGCCACCTCGCTCATTTCCACCATAAAGGTGGATTGACCGGACGATAGATCATCCGAAGCGCCTACACGGGTAAAAATGCTGTCAACAATCCCAATGGTGGCGCTTTCAGCGGGTATAAAGCTACCGATCTGTGCCATCAGCACAATCAGTGCAGTCTGCCGCATAAACGTGGATTTACCTGCCATATTCGGACCTGTTATAATTGCCACACGGTTTTCGCCGGTGTCAAGCAGGGTATCGTTGGGTACAAACGGCGCATCCAGGATGGACTCAACAACCGGATGGCGGCCGTTCTTTATCCTTATTTCTCCTTTTAAATCTACAATCGGGCGGGAATATTGATTGCGCTTTGCAGTATCGGCAAAGGAGCAAAGCACATCTAGACGCGCAACCGCCTGTGCGGTGGACTGAATGCGGTGCAGCTCGGCCGCAACCTTCATGCGAACCTCGGTAAACAGTTGATATTCCAGAGCAATTACCCTGTCTTTTGCCCCGAGCACACGGGTTTCAAGGGCTTTCAGCTCCTCGGTGATATACCGTTCAGCATTGGCAAGGGTCTGCTTTCTTATGTATGTATCCGGCACCTGACCGGTAAAAGAGCGGGAGATTTCTATATAATATCCGAATACGCGGTTATAGCCGACCTTCAAATTTCTGATGCCGGTACGCTCCTTTTCCTGCGCTTCGACGCGGGCAATCACGCCTTTGCCGTCCGACATTTCGAATCGGAGCTCATCTACCTCCCCATTATATCCCTCTCGGATCATACCGCCTTCCCGCACCGAAAAGGGAGGATCGTCAACGATTGCCCGCTCAATCAGCTCCTGAACATCACCAAGCGGGTCTATTTCCTCCCGTGTTTCACACAGCAGCGCAGATTTCACGCCTAAAAGCCTTTCCTTAATAGGTGACAGCCTTCCGATGGTCTGGGAAAGAGAACGCAGCTCGCGGGCATTGGCACTGCCATATACAATTCTGGTCATGATACGTTCAAGGTCATAAATGTCGCGGAGCATTTCCTCCAAATCCCCACGCAGCATGGTGTCCGAAACAAGCTCATCCACTGCGTTGTGACGGCGGCTAATCTGTGAGATGTTAATCAAAGGCTGCTCAATCCAGCTGCGAATCAACCGCTTGCCCATAGCCGTCTTGGTATGATCCAGCACCCCGAGCAGCGACCCGCGCTTTTCTTTTGAGCGCATGGTTTCAAGCAGCTCAAGATTCCTTCTGGCAGTAAGATCCAGCTTCATAAACTGAACATCAGAATAAATGTCCAGATTTGTAATGCGTTCCAGCCCGCTCATCTGGGTTGCATAAAGATAATTTAGTGTGCATCCCAGCGCCCGTACCGCCGAACATTGATCTTCAAGCCCCAGTTCTTTTAAATCCGACTTGCCGAAATGCTGTAAAATACGCTGTACCGCACCTGAATACTCAAAACTCTCAGAAGACAGATGCTGTGGGCAGACATCAAGCCGCTGTGTAATAAAACCTACTATCGTGCTTTGGGCGGCAGCCGCATCATTGTATAAAATTTCACTCGGCATAAATCGCCCCAGCTCATTGGTAACGCGAAGGGCGACATCGTCTCCTGTTATATGGATTAAATGAATCTCGCCGGTGGAACAGTCGGTAAAGCATACGCCGGCATCGGCAGCATTGTCACTGACAAACAGGGCGCTAAGATAATTATTGCGTCCCTCGTCCAGCATGCTGCCCTCAATCACGGTGTCCGGCGTAATCACGCGGATTACATCGCGTTTTACAATCCCCTTGGCGGTTGCAGGGTCCTCAACCTGTTCACAGATTGCCACCTTATAGCCACGTGAAACCAACCGGGCGATATACCCCTCGCAGCTGTGAAAAGGCACGCCACACATGGGCGCGCGCTCCTCCTGTCCGCAGTCACGCCCTGTCAGAACCAGCTCAAGCTCCTGAGATGCCAGCTTGGCATCATCAAAAAACATTTCGTAAAAATCGCCCAGCCTGAAAAAGAGGATACAGTCCTTGTGCTGTTCCTTGATTTGAAAATACTGCTGCATCATGGGTGTAAAATTCGCCATTTATACTCTATCCCCCTTACGGGTTAACCAAATAACTTTCTTGGGTTTTAATGACATCCGGAGCATCCTTCGCAACTGCCGCCGCAGCCGGGGTCCTGAATGGAATCGGGGTCCTCGCCCTGTGCAGATACGGTAATAATGGTCACAATATTTTTCACAAGACGGTCAAGCTCGCCTTTGGCTTGCTGATAAGCCTTCATATTCCTGTTTTCCATCATCCTTGCATAGACATCACGGATTTCGGTATCCAACGTCTGAATTTTTTCATTGTCCTTGTCCTCATTAGACATTTCGGTGCTGAGGGCGACACGCTTTAGATTAAACTCGCCAATCAGGCTCTGCAGGTCGTCATCATCATCGGCGGCAGACTGCGCAAGCTGTGTGCGCAGAAAACGCTGGTCATTCTGCATTTCATAAGCCAATTCTTTTGCCATTTCAAGTATTGTATCCATTTATAAATTCCTTTCCTGTGGGTCGTTTTAACTTGCATATAAAATATCCCCGAATACATATTAGGGATATAAAACCTCTTTTATCCTACCGGTCAAAATCCAGCTTCTTGCACCCGTTATCTCAACCGTTGCAACCTGACCGATCAGCGACGGATCGCCATCAACCCTTACAACAATATTTTCAGACAGGCGCGCCTCCAGAAAACCTTCTCCCGCATTTTCGAGCAGTGCGCGGCGGGTTGTGCCCACCATAGAAGCCGACTGGGCGGCTGCAATCTCCTCCTGCAGTCGCGTCATTTCCTGAAACCAAGCCGTCTTTTCCTCCATTGGAACAGGGTCGGGCATACGGGCTGCAGGTGTTCCTTTTCGAGGTGAATAGATGAAGGTGAACAGCGAGGTGAAGCCGACACGCCGTATCAGGTCAAGCGTCTGATCAAAATCCTCACGGGTTTCTCCCGGAAAGCCGNNACGCTTCTGGCATAATCGATCAGCTCAAGATACTGCTCACGAGTGTATTTTCGGTTCATTGCCTTTAGTACCCGATTGCTGCCCGACTGAAAAGGCAGATGAAAATGCCTTGCAACCTTGTCGCACTGAGCAATGGTATCAAACAGGCGTTTGGAGGCATCCTTAGGATGAGACGTCATGAATCTGATTAGAAAATCCCCCGGAATACCATTGATCCGCCGCAACAGCTCCGGAAAATCAACGCCGTGCGCTTCATCCCGACCATAGGAATTGACATTCTGCCCCAGCAGAGTTATTTCCTTATAGCCGTCACGGACAAGGCCACGGGCTTCCTCGAGTATCCGCTCGGGATCCCGGCTGCGCTCCCTTCCGCGAACATGCGGAACGATACAGTAGGTGCAAAAATTGTTGCAGCCATAC
>DOWI01000104.1 GCA_003519645.1 Oscillospiraceae bacterium | reverse complement strand
GTTATTTTTGTACTGGCGACTACCGAAGTTCACAAGCTGCCGGCTACCATCCTTTCACGCTGCCAGCGTTTTGATTTCAGACGTATTGCGCCAGAGGATATTGCCGCCCGTATCCAGTATGTTGCCGGACAGGAGGAGTTCAGCGTTACGGATGACGCCGCAATGCTGATTGCGCGGCTTGCGGACGGTGGTATGAGGGATGCGCTGTCTCTGCTTGACCAATGCGTGTCACGCACCCATGAGATTACGGCAGATACCGTANNATGCGGCGGGACTTGCCGGGCGGGATTATTTGTTTGAGTTTTCTGCCGCGGTAAGAGCGGGAGACGGCGGTGCTGCACTTGCGCTGGTCGGACGGCTGCATGAAGCCTCCCGGGATATGGAGCGGCTCTGCGCGGAGTTGATTGAGTTTTACCGAAATTTGATGATCATAAAAAGTGTGCCGGAACCGACGGGTTTGATTGTTGCACCGTCCGCCGAACTGGAGCAGATGAGAAGCGAGGCTGCAAATTACGAGCTTCCTGTATTGCTGCATTGTATCGATACGTTACAGCACGCTCTTGAGGGATTAAGAGCGGGGTCTTCGCGCCGCGTTGCGATGGAGATGACCATGCTTCGTCTTTGCACACCTGAGCTTGATTCCGGATATGAATCGCTGCTTCGCCGTATACATGCATTGGAAAATGCAGTCAAGTCTGGAAGACTTCCCGACGCTGTGGCACAGCAGCCCCGGCAGGAAGCCGCCACACATACAGAACGCAACGAAATCAATCGTGTATCACAGCCTGCTGCTGCCCCTACCACTACACCTGCCGCCGCACCGGAACAGCATGTATCCATAGAGGAGACAGAATTTACGGGGTGGAATGATGTTGTCGAAGCACTTTCGACATCCTGCCCTCCGCTTTTTGGAGTTTTGCAGGGTTCAACTGCGGTCTTTCGGGGAGATTATGTATTGATTGATACAGACAACGAGATGTTCAAATCGCTTGTAACCCGAGATGGAAACAAGGCGATTCTTGTGGATGCAATTAGGGGAGTTACAGGTCGAACCTGCCGGATTGGTATCAAGAAAAAACCGGCTGCCCAGAAAGCGGAGGCTGATGATCCGTTGTCCGCATTTATACGCACCAGCTGTGAGATGGGCGTTAATATGGATATAAAATAAAGCATGGAGGCAGCAAGAGGAGAACCCTTACCCTGCATTTAGATGCTGTAGGGATAGAGCTCTTGCAACCCACTTTAAAAATATCAGCATTAATAAGGAGAGAGCATTTTAATGAAAGCAAGACTTCCTCAGGGATATTCGAACAAAGGTCCAGGCAATATGCAGAGCATGCTGAAGCAGGCACAGAAAATGCAGGAGGATATGGCTGCTCTTCAGGAAGCACTTGATGCTCGTGAATACAGCGCCTCTTCCGGCGGCGGGGCTGTAACCGCTACGGTTACAGGCAAGCACAATATTACAAAGCTTGAGATTAAACCCGAGGTGGTGGATCCCGAGGACGTTGAAATGCTTGCTGACCTGGTCATGGCTGCCGTAAACGAGGCCATTCGTCAGGCTGCCGAAAACTCAGAGGCAGAAATGTCGAAAATATCCGGCGGGCTTTCCATGCCCGGCCTCTTTTAGTCATGTCCTATCTTGCTGCGCCGCTTGCGCGCTTGGTTGAGCAGTTTGCAAGATTGCCGGGGATTGGGCAAAAGTCGGCTCAGCGACTGGCTTTTTGTATACTCAATATGCCGGAAAAAGCAGCGGCGGAATTCACTTCGTCGATTATAGAAGCCCGTGAAAAGATTCGTGAATGCAAGGTCTGCTGTAATCTGACAGAGCAGGAGCTTTGTCCTGTATGTCGCGCAGACGGGCGTGATCCTACCACGCTTTGTGTTGTAGAGGATGCGAGGGATGTTCTTGCGTTTGAACGTACCCGGGAATACCGTGGTCTTTATCATGTTCTTCACGGTACAATATCCCCGATGGATGGCGTTGGGCCTGAGCAGCTTCGCATTAAACAACTTCTAAACCGAGTAGCGGATGAGGATTTAAATGAAATTATTATGGCAACCAATCCCACGGTCGAGGGCGAGGCTACCGCTATGTATATTTCTAAGCTGTTGACACCGTTCGGGATCAAGGTCACCAGGCTGGCTAACGGTATTCCGGTCGGCGGCGATTTGGAGTATGCTGACGAAGTGACACTTCGCCGATCGCTTGAGGGACGGAATCTGTTATAATTCAATATGCAGGAACGTCTGCATGTTTGCTTCAAACCAATATATACCATCAGGAGGTGGCGGAGTTGGCCGAAATTTCCGGTATTAAAACCATTACCACCAATAAAAAGGCGTTTCATGATTACTTTATTGAGGAATCTATGGAGGCAGGAATTGAGTTGACCGGAACCGAGGTTAAATCCCTTCGGCAAGGTTCGGTCAATCTTAAGGATGCATGGTGTTCCATTGTCGCAGGTGAGGTATTTATCAATGGAATGCATATAAGTCCCTATGAAAAGGGGAATATATTTAACCGTGAACCGACCCGTGTCCGCAGGCTCTTGATGCATAAAAAAGAGATTCTGCGTCTGTTCGGTTTAATGAAGCAGCAGGGATATACTTTAATACCGCTGTCGCTTTATTTCAAAAGGTCGATGGTCAAGGTTCAAGTCGGACTGTGTCGGGGCAAAAAGCTGTACGACAAACGCGAAGATGCGGCACGCCGAGATATGAAGCGGGAAGCAGACCGCGCGCTTAAGGAGCGTAACCAATAGGTTTTTTCCACAGGCGGTTCAAAGAAAACAAGATGCCATATAATGAAAAATCATTATATGGCATCTTGTTTTTTGGATCAAGGGAAAGGCAACGCTACATTTTAGAGTTGATTTCGTTATGCAAACGGAGCGCTTAAGGACAGCGTTCCCTTCGGCTCGGTATTTTGATTTTNNGTAGGGGCGGATTCTATATCCGCCCGATCCATGACAATAAATTTAATTGCATGGACTTGTACTGTATTGCATATAAATTGAATTGGCGGCAGATTGATGAAAAGCCTTTTATGGAAGGGAGCGGCCGTTATGAAATTTACATACCAAGTTTTGAGCAGACGAAATGCAGTAATTCTTTTGGTTGCTCTTTTTTCGTTGTCAGTATTACTGGGCTTGTTCATTACCAAAATTCCATCGGTGTTAACCTCCATCACCGAATCAAATTCAAAACGTATGCCGGTTTGTTCTACCGATCGATCGGACAATGTTGTTTGTCTTACGTTTGATGCGGCAGGTTCTAATCAATCTGTAAAGGAACTGGTGCGATTATTATCTCGGTCAGGGGTGAAAGCAACATTTTTTGTGACCGGTGATTTTGCCGACAGATGCTTGGATTCGATTGAACTCCTTTATAAGAATGGACACGAAATCATGAATGCATCGGACGATTCTACGGCGATGATCTCGTTGAAAAAAGAGAAATCCATAAAAAGAATCAATCGATGTGGCGATGTCATACAGGCGATGACCGGCAAACGTCCGACTCTCTTTCGTCCGCCGGGCGGCGAATATGATGCTTCCCTGCTGGAAACGGTATGTGAACTTGAAATGTTGCCTGTAAAATGGGATGTGGACAGCTACGATTCAATGGGGCTTGACCCGGAAGGCATTGAAAAACGTGTAACTTCTTTAGCGGCATCCGGGTCTATCCTCCGCTTTAGCATAGACGGTGAACATACGCTTGAGGCTTTACCAACTGTGATACAAAAACTTAAAGGTAAGGGATATTTTTTCATTCCGGTATCGAATATGGTTTATAGAGAGGATTATGTAATCAATCATGAGGGACGGCAGATTTCCATGAAGGATTAGCGGTGTATACATTTGTATAGACATAAAAAAGTCGCCGTGACATCATGTGCCACGGCGACTTTTTTGGCTGTGTTATTACTTGATGATGGCAAGGACTACAAAATTGAGTATGAACAGGAAGCTGGATACCCAGAGCACGGGATGGACTTCCTTGGCTTTTCCCTGCACAGCTTTGATAATGCAGTAGAATATGAATCCTGTCGCGATACCATAAGATATGCTGTAGCACAGTGCCATGAACACACCTGCAAAGAAAGCCGGGATAGCGGTGCTAAGCTCGTCCCACTCAATTTCCTTGAAGGAGCTGAGCATCATGATACCCACAGCAATCAGCGCAGGTGCTGTAGCCTGAGGGGGAATGATGCTGACCAGCGGAGCAAAGAATGCGCTAATTACAAAGAGGAGAGCGGTCACAACACTTGTGAGACCTGTGCGTCCGCCTGCGCCGATACCGGCCGCGCTCTCAACATAGGTTGTTGTATTGGAAGTTCCGAAGATTGCGCCGATTGAAGTAGCAATCGAATCCGCAAAAAGAGCCTTGTCCATTTTAGATTTAAAGCCCGAGCTGGATTCAAGTGCTTTCTGATCTTCTTCGTCGAAAATGCCGGTCTTGCGGCCTGTTCCGATAAAAGTTCCAATGGTGTCAAATGTATCGGATAGGCTAAACGCAAAGATGGTCATTAAAACAAGAGGAAGCTTGGATATATCCGAGAACAGAGATACGATGCCGTCCTTACCGAATGCCGCGCCAAATGTGGTTGGCAGCTCTTTTACGGCATCAGCAAAGCTGAATGCGTTGGGGTTGTTTAAGCTTACATCGGTTATACCTAACGGAATACCGACAATCGCTGTAGCTATTATACTGATAAGTATGGCACCCTTGACTTTCAGTACAAGCAGGATGATTGTCAAAGCAATACCAATCAAAGCCAGCCAAACAAACTTCGTATCAAAATCAACCAGACCAGGAACAGCACTGCTGTTTGCAATAACTGTTCCGCCTTCACCTAATTGAGTGTAGGTGCCAGGATCAGAAGTGAATGACAGTAATCCGGCATTTTTGATTCCGATATATGCGATAAAAATACCAATACCGCCGCCAATGGCGTGCTGTAAACTGACAGGAATAGCTTTAATAATCAATTTACGGATTTTTGTTACAGTGATAATAACATTGATTACGCCGCAGACGAATACCATTGCTAAAGCCTGCTGCCAAGTGAACTTAAGCTGGAATACAACCGTAAAGACAAAGAAAGCGTTGAGTCCCATACCCGGAGCCTGCGCATACGGTACGTTAGCGAACAGACCCATTACCAATGTGCCTATTACTGCAGCAATAATTGTTGCAAGAAAAATAGCTCCTATGGGGAAAGGATTGTCTTTCGTTCCCGCCATAGCAAGCATGCCTGGATTTACCATGATGATGTAAGCCATTGTGAAGAAAGTAGTGATACCGGCGACAGCTTCGGTGCGCACATTGGTACCATGTTCCTTCAGCTTGAAGAATTTTTCCAATTTTTTTCCTCCTCTTTTTTCTGCCTCATTACATAATTCCNNGGAATTCCATTATTTTAAGTATATTAGAATGTTAATAAAAAATCAATAAGATATACAAAGTTTGTTCATAAAAAAACACCCACGAAATATACATCTTTTTGTATACTAATATCATTATTTCACTGCCGGTGCAAACCAAATCGATATATTTGACAGAAGGCGCCCAGATAAGGTATACTAATTGATAACACTCAAAATTTAATAGGGTGCGAATGCGGTAATACAATTTACCGCATTAACGCTGCAGGAGGCGAATACTGAAAAGAGAAAGGGAGGAATATGATGGCAAGTATGAAGCCAAAACTTAACGAAAAATCCGGTTTGCTGGAGCTTGGATTTCAGTTTACGGATGTCAGCGAACCTAATTTATTCCGTAACATGTATCCTTACAACGACATTCCGAAGCTTATATTTAATCATCGAATTGTACCTATGAATTTACCGGATAAGATCTATATAACCGATACCACATTTCGGGATGGGCAGCAGGCGAGATCGCCGTATACGGTTAAGGAAATCTGTGAGATATTCACTTTACTTCACAGGCTTGACAACGGCAATGGAATTATACGACAGTCTGAGTTCTTTTTATATTCCCAGAAGGATAAGGAAGCGGTGGAAAAATGCCTAGAGTTGGGTTATGACTTCCCGCAAATCACGGCATGGATTCGGGCGCGCAAAGAGGATTTTGCGCTGGTCAAGGAAATGAAATTGAAAGAGACCGGCATTCTGGTATCCTGCTCGGATTATCATATTTTTAAAAAGATGAAATGGACACGCTCGGAAGCGCTTAATAATTATCTGGAGGTAATTGAGGCGGCGCTGCAGGAAGGAATTGTACCTAGATGTCATTTTGAAGACATTACCCGGGCTGATTTTCATGGTTTCGTCCTGCCGTTTGCACATAAGCTGATGGAGCTTTCGCAGGAAAGCGGAATACCAATCAAGATTCGTGCATGCGATACACTTGGCCTTGGCTCGTCCATTCCGGGTGTTGTGCTTCCCAGAAGTGTTCAGCAGATCATGCATAGCCTGACAAACTATGCTGGCGTGCCGTCGGAGCAGCTGGAATGGCACGGACACAACGATTTTTACAATGCGGTTCCGAATGCTGTTACTGCATGGCTGTACGGTTGCTCCTCCGTCAACACCTCCTTGCTTGGTATTGGAGAGCGTACAGGAAACACTCCCCTTGAAGCCATGGTGGTGGAATACTGCCAGCTTAAAGGAAATAACGGCGGTATGAANNCGAGTATTTTGAAAATGAGCAGCATTTTGAAATCCCGCCGCGGACTCCTTATGTGGGGCGCGCATTTAACGCTACCAGAGCGGGAATCCATGCAGACGGCCTTATGAAGGATGAGGAGATATATAATATATTCAACACCACCGATATTCTCGGACGTCCTCCGATTGTCGTGGTGGACGCGCATTCTGGGACGGCCGGAATTGCTGCATGGATCAATACCTATTACAGCCTGACTGGCAGCAACTGCGTGGGTAAAAGGGATCACGGAGTTGCAAAGATTAAAAAGTGGGTTGACGGGGAATACGCTGACGGTCGTACCACCGTAATCGGGGACGCGGAGTTGGAACAGCAGGTAAAGCTCCACCTACGTAGGGTACTGACTTTGCGGGAAAGCCGTTCGGAATAATATTAAATATAATGAAATACATATTAGAGGGTGCCGCTTTCAGGCACCCTCTTGTTGTCAAATATCAGGCTGCTCTTCGATTGCCTTTTCAATTAGCGCATGCCACCGGTCCGGCATTATACCCGAGGTGCGATTGAATTCTGCCAGATACTCAATGTTTCCGTTGGTGCCGTGGATAGGTGAAACAGTAAGTGCATTTAAATATAAGCCTTGTTCAGCCGCCGATTCTGCTATAGATAAAAGCAGGGGGGGCAGATCAGTGGGATCTTTGAGGACTCCGTTCTTACCGACCTGACGGGATGAAGCTTCGAACTGCGGTTTAATCAGACATACACACAATCCATCAGACTTTAGGACCTCATTGATTGCAGGAAATATCTTTTTAAGTGAGATAAAGGATACGTCTGCAGTTACGATATTACAGGTTTCACCCAGCATTTCCGGGGTTAATGTCCGTGCGTTGGTTCGCTCCAGAACCGTAACCCTGCTGTCCTGACGCAGTTCCCACGCAAGGATTCCATAGGCTACATCCACCGAGAATACATGAGCGGCCCCATGCTGCAGCAGGCAGTCGGTGAAACCGCCGTTACTTGCCCCGATGTCGCAGACGGTGCGTCCGGCAACATCAATGCGAAAAGCACGCAGCGCCTTTTCAAGCTTATAACCGGAACGGCTGGCGTATTTTCGTGTTTTGTCTTTGAGGGTTAAAACTGTTTGAATATTGACCGGCTCACCGGGTTTTACGGCGGGAACATTATTGATATAAATTCTGCCCGACATAATCAATCCGACAGCTTCTTCATGTGATAAATGAAACTGGCGGGATGTCAGTTCATCAAGACGGATGGTAGCCATTCTATTTCAAAGCCCTCCTTCGGGAAGATAAGAAAATATAAGATTTCTTCTTGTGGGATTGTGACAATTGTAGGCTTTACACGCTTTCTTGTCAACCCTGCCTATTTCAACAGCGTTGGATAGGGTATTCCTAGGTGGACATTTTAGGTAAAATGTGCTAATCTATAAGTCCTTTCATAGGAGTTTCCAAGTGTACAGCAATGCTTATGGTAGCGGTTTTTAAGGGGTGACCTGATTGATAGATCTTTTGCTTGGGATGGTTAGCAAAAATAAGACGAGTAATTCCCGACATTCTTTCGGAAGGCTGGCAGGTTTGGTGGGTCTTGTTGCCAATCTGCTTTTATTTTCAGTAAAGCTTTTGGCGGGGTTATTATCGTCAAGCGTTGCAATTATCGCCGATGCCTTTAATAATTTGTCCGATGCAGGTTCTTCAATTGTAACACTGGTTGGGCTCCGTATGGCTTCAACACCGCCGGATAAGGAGCACCCTTTCGGACACGGACGGATGGAGTATGTCACCGCAGTGGTGATTGCAATCATGATCTTATTTGCCGGATTTGAGCTTGCAAAATCCTCGATCGGAGAAATATTGAATCCCGCAGAAAAAGCATTTGGGCTTATATCTGTCATCATTCTTATCGCCTCAATCGTGATTAAGCTTTGGCTTGCACTGTTTTACAAAAACATTGGAAATCGAATCCATTCAGCTGCACTTTGGGCAGCTGCCACTGATAGCCGAAATGATGTCATCTGTACTTCGGTGGTACTTGCTTCCACAGTGTTCGGCTGGCTGACGGAAATAAGCGTAGATGGATATGCCGGCACCTTTGTTGCTGTATTTATTATGTGGTCAGGCTTCTCGGTTTTGCGGGATACCATATCGCCGCTGCTTGGGCAGGCGCCGGAGCAGGATCTTGTGTGCGATATCAAAGAAACGGTCCTCGCCCATGACGGCATAATCGGTATTCATGATCTGATTGTACACAGCTATGGTCCGGGCAACCGCATTATCTCACTTCATGCAGAAGTGTCATCCTCGGAAGATATGATGCGCAGTCATGATTTGATTGACCGTATTGAACGGGAAATCATGGGGAAATATAATGCTGTCGCATGCATCCATATGGATCCGGTTGATACCGACGATGAACGGGTGAAGGCACTACGGCTGTTTGTTGAGGAAGTCCTTGCGGCAATCGATCAGTCTCTAACCCTTCATGACTTTCGAGTGGTATTCGGTGAAACCCATACAAACCTGATTTTTGATGTCGTGGTACCGTTTCATTATAAAAAAACAAAGGATTTGTGTGAAGAGGTACAGCGGCGTGTATGGGACACCGATCCCCAGCTGTTTACGGTCGCAACAATTGAGAATAGCTATACCTGAGAAAATCAATCAGCGCAGGAAGGCTTGATAGAATGGCAGGATATATTATCTACAACGGCTTCTGGAATTCTGACGGGCTGCCGGATCCGGTCGTACGGCTGGAAAAGGCAGCTGCGCTTCGGGGCATAAAGCTTATGCCGCTTGCGAATAATGAGACAGCTGTCCAGCTTGGTGAAGGCGTCAAAATTAAAGGTTTTGATGTCAGCGACTTTGCGTTGTTCTGGGATAAGGACATCCGGTTGGCTCGTGCGCTTGAAACAATCGGAGTCCGTGTATATAATCCTGCAGATTCTATTGCGGTTTGCGACGATAAAGCCGCAACCCATCTTAGGCTGGCTGCGGAGGATATACCCATGCCCAAAACCATTGTTGCACCTATGACATATCTGAAAATGGATCAAGAGCCGACAAATGCGTATTTGAAATATGCAGAAGAACAGTTAGGATTTCCAATGGTGGTGAAAGAATGCTTTGGCTCGCTTGGGGGTCAGGTTTATTTGGCCCATGCNNTTCAGTGCGGGTACGGATATACGCATATATGTTGTAGATGGTGAGCCGATCGCTGCGATGCGCCGCCGATCTTCTTCCGACTTCCGCGCCAATGTCGGAAACGGCGGTACAGCCGAAGCCTATACACCGACAGAGGCTGAAAATGAGATTGCAGTTCGATGCTGTGACATTTTGGGGACA
>DOWI01000041.1:5297-8946 GCA_003519645.1 Oscillospiraceae bacterium | reverse complement strand
CCAAGCCTGCAAAGGACATCATAAAGTGGGTCATCATCCACTTCGCGAATGTTGCGGTAGCAATGGTTCCCACCGCAGGCTCCAAGGATTTTTTCTTTAATTGGTTTTAGAGATTCATGGAGATATTCCTTTTGTTGTGCGGGGCGCATCTGCTCTTCATATACATTCGTTTTGCTAGTCTTAATCCCGTTGTTCAGCATGTCGCCTGCAATAACCGCATACCCATAAGGGTCGCCCTGAACGGTTTGGACCCACAACTTAAATAGCTTTTCGTCGAATTCAGCAGACCCTATGTGTGCATCGGCTATCGGGTAAAGATGGATGTACGGAAAATCCCACGGGAGTTTGTGCTTCACCATAACAAAGTCATTTATCAAGTTTTCGCCCCCGTATTTTTTCAATAAAGAAGGGTTTTACCGGACGCTATGCCAGTCATTTTATCGGCAGAAGCCCTTAAACTTGCCTGTGGTTGCGGGTGGCAGATTCGGACTGCCGATTCCCACTTTATGGGGGTGGTGAGATGACCAGCTTCTCTAACCCGCAATATATAAAAAGCGCCGCTGCCTCTAAATCTTCCCCACGGCGCAAATTAAGGCATACGATAAGGAGTTAATCGTTGGGGNNCAGAAAAGAAAAAGAGCACCAACCGTTCGGGATTTCCGAACAACTGGCGCTCTAGGCGCTCTAATTTTTTCCTTGCTAGGAAATGACCGCTGCTATCAGACAAACGATAAAAATAACTGCAAGAGGAATCCAGATTGGGGATAAAACCCATAGCCATGGCCATGTAATCACTTTGCAGAGCTTCAAAACAATAAAAACAATTGTCAGCATTTCAAAAAGGCCATTTCCGCAGCCGCATGAGGCTCCTTCGTTACCCATTTTTCCCCTTTATGTTCATATGCCCGCATTTGGGGCATTTTATTTGATATTCTGAATCTTTCGGGAGTCTCCCCAAAAGCCGGTTGCAAGTGTAATATCTGTCCGTTGCCGGATTGTACATAATGTTGTTGCAACGGACTTCGACAAGCGGCTCTTTTCTACTCTTCTCCGTCCGTTGTGTCATCCGGATTGTTTCCCTCCCCTAATGTCTTAGGCGTTTCTGCAACTTGACCCTGCCCTGATGCCGCAGCTTTTTGAGCCTGTTCTTCTTTATATTTCTGCCCCCGCTCTGCCATCTGCTTCGGGTCGTCCGTAACTCCGATAAGCGAGATAATATCTTCCGGATGAAACAGCCCCGTACTTTGCAAATTGGAAGCGGCCTGCGATTTATTAAGAAGATTGTTCGTGCGGTTCCTGATAAATTTCACATCAATCTGCATTGGTTTAAGATCAATCTTATTGAATACTTTTAGGATTCTGCAAACAATCCTCAATGTCTGGCGCTCGGACTTTTTGAAATTGCGCTCTTTTGTACGGGCAACAAGCTCCAATGATTGGAATCCGTCGCGGAGATAAACAGCATCGCCAGTGTCTCCTCCGCCACTGGAACGCTCTTTTCGGTCTGGAATGCCGGAAATTGCATACGCATAGTCAATCAGCGTTTGTGCAAGCGTTTCAGCTTCATTCTGATCTACGGACGCGCTAACGTATTTAACGTCTGGCTTTGATGTGCTTCCTGTAGCGGGCAGCTCCATTGCTCCATACTGCTGGAGCTTTTCATAGTCGCTTGTGTTGCCGTTGCCCCGTGCCTTATTTTCCTCTTTGGTTTTTAGATGGCAGCCAACGAATACCAAAACCGAATTAACAACTTGCTGAATGCTATTCATCCTGTCGGAATGAAGCTGCGATATTGCATCAAGGATTGTCATTACGACTTCAAAGTCGCCAATTTCAAATTCGTTGTTTGGATATTCAATGATTGGCATGGCTCCAAGAAAATGTGCCAGTGGATCGCCAACCATGTCGGCAGCCTTTATTTCCGTAGTAAGGCCGCCTTTCACGGAATACCGGTATCGAAATTTCCTGTCATACACTGTGTAAAGTGTGCCGCTTACATTGCCATTATCGTCAAGCAATGAACTGTATGTAACTCCCAAAAGCGGCTTGTGTCCTGCTTTTGAAGAATATATTACGAATGTGTTCCATGGTTCCAATGTTGGAATTTCGAACGGTGCTTCATCTTCCTCCCCGGCATCGTCAACCACTACAAGGCGATATGCAGTGCCGCAAATGGAAGCATCCTGCGCAAGTTTCATGTCCTCCTGCGCCTTGTTCTCACTGTCCATGAATGTATTCAGCTTTAGAACATTTTCTGAATCTTCATCCTCTTTGGCTGTGTATTGAATAGGCTCACCGAGGAAATAGCCTGTCGAGTTACGTACAATAGAATAGGCGTTGTTGATAACAAGTTTATTATTTATTTCCGGCCTTACTTCTTTTGCACGATACAAAATAGGCTGGTTGCCGCGAAAATATTTGAACAGATAAATGATTTCCTGCCTGTTCATAAGGTGGCGCTGCATAGCGCCATTCACAATGGCTGGTATAGAATTCTCGTCAATCTTTTCCGGGTCACGCGACGTATAAATGGCTTTGCGCCCAAGGAACATATGATCTTTCATGCCATTTATTTCATTATCTTCCATGCCACTTATAAGTTCCAATTGCGTGCCCCCTTACTTTCAGTTTCATTAACTTCTACGTATAATTATACCATAAAATTAACGTTTTTGCAACATTCTGGAGCCTTGATCTAAACCAATGGGGTTAGAATGACAAGCATTACAGGGGCAAACTGCGGCGATCCACAATTCTTACTTCCATTCCAGACAAGTCCTTTACAAGCTGTGAAAGCATGGCAAGCGAATCCGGCGCATCATCGTGCTTTGATTTCCCTGTAACCGTAAAGCCAAGCACGTTGCGCATGGCATCTTTGTATTCTTTTGGCGTATTTGGTGATTGAGGATTCAGAAACACAAAATGCTTCTTTACAAAATCGCTTTCAGTTACAATTTTTGTTATCTTGTTTGTCGAAGTAAAAAACTCGCGGATTGACGTATAGCCGCCGCCTCCACGAATCAGCTGATTAACGCCGTCTGCGTAATAATCGCCGCCGTTATTCATTTCAACGTCAAGCCTTGATACATTGTGCTTTAGACACATATTAGCAACAAGCGGCTTTGTAACGTCAGGAAGCCCGTTGTTGAATACCCACGCTGGGATGTAAACAAGGTCGCCATATATAACTCCGCAGGGAGCGGAAACATAGTCTCTGCCTTGCCCTTTACTGTCGCATACAGCCACTATGGCATCAGGCTCTTTGTCTTTTGGAAGATCCCCGTTGAAATATTGCAGATCGTCCTCATGGTACAGCACGCCTTCACGTTCAATCGGTTCCTGCTGATAAATGGAACGCCATGAAATGTCGTCCATGCTGTCTTTCAGCATCTTAAAATGCTTTGTAGAAAAACCAACGCCATATTTGTACTCAAAATTTGAGTTGCCATTAATGTCAAGCGCCGGAATTTTTACGAATTTAGCCTTTTTCTTACCCTCATATTGCGCTTCAAGCCTGCCAAGGGGGTCCCAGACACTCCACCGTGTACCAATAACAAGCATCTTGCAGTTTTCCTTCATACGGGACATGAGGTCATTGGTGAATTTCGTCCAGAGCGTGTCCATCCGGTCTCGATTAAGGGCTTCTTCA
>DOWI01000041.1:4277-5178 GCA_003519645.1 Oscillospiraceae bacterium | reverse complement strand
TTTATCCGCATAGGCCGAGGCCAACGACGGCATATCTGGGTTGCGCCCCATGAGCCATGTCATGTAGAGAATTCCGGTTGTTGATTTTGCTGTGCCGGGTGGCATTGACAAGCCATAAATATTCAGCTTTCCGTCCGCTAAATCCTGCAAATCTCGCACAATGGGCCGCAGCACCTTCATGCGCGGAGGGTAAAACTTTTTTTCCGGCTCACGGTCTTTCTCCATGTAGAGAAGGAAACTGTGAAAGTCATATGGAGCCGCAAAAAGGAACGTTTGCCAATAACTTTTGAGCATTTTCTTAACTTCGGTAGGAGATAAGTCAGGCCGCTTAATTTCTTCGTTCAGAGCCTTTCGTAACTCATAATTAGCCCATAGAGCGTGTGGCATATCTTCGTCTTTGCGGTAAATAGTCCGCAGGGCAAGGCATTCTTCTACCCTTTTGCCACAATCCATGTGCGGATGACCTTTTNNAATTCTTCCGAAAGCATAAAAAATAGAGCCACCGTCCTTTTTTTACTGAACGGCGCTCTATATGGCGCTCTAAAGTTATTGTGGCTTAAGAAATATTATATTCTTGTGCTATCTTATTGATATGATTTATTTCTTTAGAAGCTACCCATTCGGCTTTTTGGACAACCTTGCTTCCAGCCTGTAAATATTCTATCCACTCTCCAAGTTCAGTATAGCCAAGTATTGCAATTCCTCTTTGCTTAGATTTTTCAAAAATAACAACCAGACCGCCTTCACAAATGTCGGGGTCAACAAATGAATCAATAACTGTTGAGCCAATAATATATTGGTTCAGCTCTTCCGTTACATCATATTTTTTCATGCTGATCCTCCTATTAATTTACAAATTGATTTTTTTCTTAAAAAACGGGCATTTCTCGGCGTTCGCGCA
>DOWI01000041.1:3509-4190 GCA_003519645.1 Oscillospiraceae bacterium | reverse complement strand
GACATTCCGGTTAGGTTTGCCACTTGTTCAAGCGTCCATTTCTTTGATTCCCGAATCTCTCTAATCTTCTCCCCGATTGTCATTCAAATCACCCAAGAGTATTATGCCGCATTGTGCATATTAAAGCAAGTCAAATTTGATTGGAATACAAACAGATTGTTTTGTGTGGGGAAACTTAATTTTCTCATTCGGCGGCAAGATATCTGCACTTTCGGCGCAAAGGATATCGCCAACCGTATATTGAAATGGAGGAAATTTATCAAATTGATATTTTTNNGTAGCGCCACACAGAATATCATTTATGCACCGTTTAACAGTATCAATGTAGAATGCAAGCGTCCCGTCGTGGTTGTAAGTGACGGTATGAATATACTCAAAGCTGGCGTCACCGTCATATTTCACATACGAACTATGTCCGTTGTACACGAATTTACCATCATTGCTGTGGCATATTTGCTTGGGAAAGTCGCTGCTTTCTAAATAGTCACGGATGCAATCATCAAATGGAATTACTTTGCATTTGCTCCATTCATCAGCAGTGAAATCAGACTCATATTTTTCGCTGGCTATCCTTTTCAAAAGGAACTCCAAGGATTTGTTCATAGATGTCACCCCTTTATTGAATTATTACGCATTGGAAAGGGAATTGCAATCACTTTTCCGGCTTGCGGGCGTAGGCAA
>DOWI01000041.1:0-3450 GCA_003519645.1 Oscillospiraceae bacterium | reverse complement strand
ATCTTCCGCAGCTGTTCCAGCGTAAGCGGCTTGTTTTCCGGGGCGGATTGTTTTTCCAACGCATCAATTGCCATCCCCAGATAAGTGTTCAATGCTCCTTGGCACGGGTCGTTCCAATCTCCGTCCCTGCGCCCTTTGAAATAGGCAATTGCGCCTTGAATGGTTGCACAATCTTTACAAGAGCCGCTTTCACAACTCATTTCTGCACCGGCTTTCTTAAATCGCGGCCGCAACGGGGGCAAAAGTTAGCTCTTGCGCCGTCGCCAGTATCGCAGCATTTTCCACTCTTCCAATAACCGTTTATGTGCTTGGCAAATATTGGGTTATCGCACATAGCTTCTGGGTTGCAGTATTCGCAGCCTTTTTCGCGCTCGGACTGTTCTTGAAGGGCAGAAGTGGCCATTTGAATTGCTTTGTCATGACTGTGCGTTGGGAAATATATGGTCTGCAATTCTTTTATTGCCTTTTGAATCTCGCTCATACAACTTGCGCTCCGTTTCACTTTTCAATTTCAATAATTTTCATGTTGCAAAAGTTGGGAAAATAATGATGAATTATGGCGTGGGCTTCTTCTCCCGAAGAAAAGCGAACTGCCGCTTCTGGGTTTCTATTCCATGTCGATTCCAGCCAATTATCTGCCTTTTCCAGATATTGAGCGTTTTCAGCAATGCCCCATTTGATAATAAGCATCTAAGCCCATTCCTTTTTTCTTTTATATTACCATACTTTTGCCATTTTGTCAATAGCTGTGTTTGCAACTATATGTATAATTATTCAAGCAATATCGTATATTAATGCAAAGAGCAAAAGCTGAGAGAGAAGAAATAAACGCTTTAGTTTGGTAAAGCCTGTTTGAATTTTTGGGGTATTTACTGGGGTTACGTTGCCAAATCGCGACCAAAAAATAGGGGCACCCCCGCCCCACGCCGTCCGTACTATGAAAAAAATAATTGCATAAATATTAAAAAATCTCTTGACAACGTAAGTAAACGGTGCTACTATGGTGATGTTGAAAGCAAACAAACAGATGTTGACAAACAGAAAGGCGGTATTGATATGACACTGATAAACGCACTGGAAGAATTGAAAGCGCAGGGCATCACGAAACTGGTTGGTATGGCTGGAGAAACCGACATTGACACTTACATTGAACATGCCACCGAGAACCACAAGAACGCCGTAAAGTATGCTGCAATGGGTATCCAGACATGGCAGTACAGCCTTGACCATGAAGACGACAGCTTTATGATTGAAACGGCAGACGGGCACCACATCATAGCTACGCATTACGGCACGCTTGACACGGCCACATACAGCGACTACAGCACCGAGGAAGAAATGGACGCGGCGTTTAATGCCTGGGAAATCGCCAAGCAGGCCGCAGAGATCGCAGAAGAGAAGGTCAAGCAGGGCAACAGCTTGCCCCGTGAAGCATGGGTACTTGTAGCTACAATGGAACTCAAGGCAGCGTACAAGGCCGCAGACGAGGCTTTCAAGCGCGAATACGGCGAGCAGTAATATCATCGTCCAGAAGCAAGAGGCGAGGCAATGGCAAGAGCAAGCCCCCACGAGAGGGGGCGACGACGACGGGAGAAGCCATACTGGCATTGATACTGGCAGGCATCTGCCATATATTGCAGGGTCCGCACAAACGGCATTGAGNNATAAACAAATGGCCTTAAAAATCAAAGGCCAAACAAACGGAAGGAACTTTATTATGATAATTTCAACAATATCGGAAAACGGAAAAAGCGTTTCTTTGTCTTTTGGAAAGTTAGATGTAGACACCGGAGAAATTGAGTTTGAAGTGGTGATAAGCGTCCCCGGCAATTATAAGCGGCTTTCTTTTTCATCCTTTAAGCAAGCAGCAGACATTTACAGAGATATGAAGACACAATATTTCGATTGAACGAAAGGGGCTTTATTATGTTAAACGCATCGAAAGTATTGGAATTAGCGCGAAGCGGAGACACGGCGGCCATTATTACAATGGCAGAAAAAGAGATCGTAGAAGCGGCCGCAAAAGTCAACGGAGGTAGCACATTATTAAAAAGAACTCGCGCGGCTGCAAAGTACATTGACAAGTGCGATGAATCCAGGCGCGGCGCATGGGCCGACAACGGCGAGCAACTATTCACAAACGGTTATACGGCCTTTTTCCTTAACCCTGCAATTAATGGCCTGCCAGAAGCATCAGCGAGGGCACGTTTTGATATTCGCAAGTGTGTCCCAAATACTGACAACTATATTACAGCGGAAGTCGACCCGGCAGATGTTGCCGCAAAATTAAAAATCTGGAAAGCGGAAACTCCGGCAAGAGAGCGCAGGCACGGAAAGCCGCTGATTTATGACATTGGTGGAATGTGCTACAACGCGGAGTTTATACTTGATTGCTTCAATATTTTGGGTGGCAATATTAAATTCACTCAGCCCACAGAATGGCAACCAACTCCAGCGGTATTAACAAGCGAAAATGGGAAAGCAATATTGCTCCCAGTACGCAAAGAAGCCGCCCGTGTCTGAATCGCACGAACGGCAAGCAACCCGGAAGAACAAACAACCCGGCTGCATGGTAATTGTACCACGCAGCACGACGAAAAGAAAGAGGTACATTTATTATGACAAAGTACACACAGAAGCAACTCCGTGCAATGGTAAAAGACGGAATCGCGGTCGACATATCGCGCGGAACCAACGAAACCCGTAACGCAATCGTAGCAGAAGAAGGGTATTACAATCAGGTCGGTTACGCTTCGGGCCTTTACGGGTGCAGTGGTATGCTCTTGCAAGGTCACAAAACAGGCAAATTGTACGCCATCACAGGCAGAACGCAGGCTATATATATCTTTTAGCCGCCCAGCGGGTCACGTTTGGCCCGCCTCCAGAAATCTATTATAGGAGGCTATGTAAATGTGTAATGGTAAGTGCAGAGAATGCCGCCGACTCAAAGTTCCGTGCCGCACAATAAACGATCACTTCACCGCGTACTGTTTTGAGTGTGACCATTTCGGGATGCAGGGCAACAGTGTCGCGGAAGTTTATCCGGCGGTGCTAGAGGAAATCGCAGACGCAAAAGAGGATTTGAAGCGGATGGGGAAAGCGTGGACGGTTGAATGGCATGGTAAGGCAATCACAGCGGAGGCGGAGCGGCAGGAGGCGAAACAGGTTGGCTAATGTCGGCTATGTGAGAGTTTCGACGGTTGAACAAAACGAGGGGCGGCAGGTGGAAGCGCTGAAGCCGCATCACATTGATAAATGGTACATTGACAAGTGCAGCGGCAAAAATACAGACCGGCCGCAGTTTCGCGCCATGCTGGAGTATATTCGCGAGGGTGACACGGTTTACGTTGAGGATTTTTCCCGGCTTTCCCGTTCCGTCGCTGATCTGCTAAAAATGCTAGAGGATTGCAAGCGCAAAAAAATCCGGCTTGTGTCGCTCAAGGAAAACAC
>DOWI01000322.1 GCA_003519645.1 Oscillospiraceae bacterium | reverse complement strand
AAATTGTTGCAGCCATACATCACAGACAGCCACGCCTTGAATTTGCCGTCACGCTGTACCGGGATGTCTTCTACAATCGTACCATCTTGGTCAGGTGTTTCAAAAACCCGTTTTTGACCTGCAAGNNTGCGTGCCGAAAACCAGCCCCACAAACGGATAGCTTTTCCTGATTTTTTCGGCGACATGCTCCTGCTGCACCATACAGCCGCATAAAGCAATCAGGGTATGCGGACGGCGGTTTTTGATATTTTTCAGAGCGCCTACATTGCCGAACACCCTGTCCTGGGCATGCTCGCGTACCGCGCATGTATTGAAAAGAATCAAATCCGCCTGATCCGGCTCCTCCGTGAAGCCAAAACCCATGTTTGCAAGCATGCCTTTAATATGCTCGGAGTCTGAAACGTTTTGCTGGCATCCGTAGGTGCGAATGTGCGCCAGAGGCGGGTTGATATCCCCGCCGGGACGGGATTCATAAAAGGCGCGTATCCGTTCGGTATACTGACCCGAATCAAGCTCGGCAGGCGCCGCCTTTGCATTGGTTGACATCTATCTTTCATGTCCTTTCTGAAGGAGGGCGTATATTTCGTTTGGCCGATTTGGCCGATCTGCCTTGTACCATTTTGTCATTATCCTTGACATACTGTAATATTTCTATACTATACCAAAAAAATCGGTTTTTTTCAACCCTAATCAGTCTTGGTACAAGGCCAAAATCATACAATATCTTTTATCCTACAACAAAATGAGGCGGCTTAACCACCACCTCGTTTTATTGGTTTGCTCTACCGTTGGCAACCACCACATAAAAATGCCCCGGTAAAAACCGGGGCATTTTGGGAAAACAATTAGTTTTCGCCTCTCATGGCTGCAAAGCACTCGCTGCAATATACCGGACGATCCTCACGGGGTTTAAAAGGAACCTTTGCTTCTTTCCCGCAATTTGCGCACACAGCTTCATGCATCTCACGATCAGGCTTCGCCGCATTTTTGCGAGCATCGCGGCAACCCTTACAACGCTGAGGCTCGTTTACAAAGCCTTTCTCAGCGTAGAATTCCTGCTCGCCGGCGGTGAAAATAAATTCGGCGCCACATTCCTTGCAGATGAGAGTTTTGTCTTCGTACATGATTTTAACCTCGCTTAAAATAATAATTTGCCCCGCGACGGATTCAGACCGACACCTTTGAAAAACAACGCTCTTTTTAAGCTACCCGGGCATATCAAAACAGTTTATAATCAAAACTGTTTTAAACAATTAATGACGCGCTACTTAGCAACCGGGGTAGGATACGTTGACCAGCTTCCGTCGCACGCGCTGCAGTGAATTATCCACTGCCTTAACACTGATTTCAAGATGCCGCGCAATCTCCTCATAGGAGTAAGCAGCAAGGTACAGCATTAAAACCTCATATTCTCTGGGAGAAAGCAANNTCCAAAACAAGCTGGGCGGGGTCGTCTGTACAATCTGACATTGACAGGGAAGTCTCCTCCCTGTTGTCAATACTCACAATCTCTGACTGTGGAATCTTACGCGCTGCACCGTTACCTCTGAGAACCGATAGGATCCTGTTACGAATGCAGGCAGAAGCATAAGTACGGAAAGATGCCGCTTTAAAATTATAGGTGCGAACAGCCGTAAGCAGTCCGACAAGCCCCTCCTGAGCAAGGTCCTCATCTTCCTCTTGGGCATTTCGCAAACAATTCACCTGATATTTAACAATGGATGCGCAACGGTGCACAAGCATTGAAAAGGCAGGCTCACAGCCTTGGCGCGCTAGCCGTACCAGTTCTTCATCGCTCATTGTTTCCGTGATCGTCTGGTGATTGGTCAACGCCACAGAGCCACCTCAACGCCATATTTCATAAATTCTTTGAACAACATGACCAATTGTATACGATTTCCATATTTTTGTCAATACCCAATTTCATAATTATTATTCAACTTGTTAAAAAATATTCCGAAGACTGGAACAATTTTCTGTTTTTCTTATAAATCGACAACATATTACACAAGAAACATGCGCCTTACATGGTTTGGATACAAATACATCTTCTGTCTATTAAGGAAAATACATTCATAAGAATTAGTCCTGCTTATCTTTGATAAAACCATCAATGGCATGGGCTGCCTGTTTACCAGCGCCCATCGCCAAAATAACAGTTGCGGCTCCGGTAACAATATCTCCACCTGCATAAACCCCTTGGCGTGATGTACGCATGGTATCCTCGTCAACAATAAGGCAGCCTTTGGGGTTGGCATCCAGCCCCGGCGTTGTCATCCGAATCAGCGGGTTGGGCGTATTCCCAATGGCAGCAATCACCATGTCAACATCCATCCTATGATTGCTTCCCGCAATCTCGGTGGGACGGCGACGACCGGATGCATCGGGCTCACCCAGTTCCATAGAAACACATTCAAGTGCATTTACACGCCCGTCTTCGTCACCGTGTATCGCAACCGGTGCTGTTAAAAAGCAAAATTCAATGCCCTCCTCTTTTGCATGGTGTATTTCCTCAAGTCGGGCGGGCATTTCGCTTTCACTGCGGCGATAAACAACATAAACCTTTTCTGCCCCCAGCCTTTTTGCACAGCGGGCAGCATCCATGGCAACATTTCCTCCGCCCACAACGGCGGCGCGTTTTGCCTGATAAATCGGAGTATCATATTCCTTGCGGTATGCTTTCATAAGATTGATTCTTGTCAGAAATTCGTTGGCAGACAGAACCCCCAGCAGACCTTCTCCCGGAATACCGAGAAAGCTGGGAAGTCCCGCCCCGCTTCCGATAAAAACGGCCTCAAATCCATCTTCAAACAGTTCGTCAACCGAAAGAATCTTTCCGATTACCATATTGGTTTCGATTTTTACGCCCAGTTCACGCAGAGATTCAATTTCCCGCTGTACAATTGTCTTGGGAAGACGAAACTCCGGGATGCCGTACATCAGCACCCCTCCGGCGATATGGAAAGCCTCGAAAACCGTAACCCCATACCCCAGCTTTGCCAGGTCTCCGGCACACGTCAGTCCGGCAGGACCGGAGCCGACGACCGCGACCCGATGACCGTTTGGCTCCGGTCGGGTTTCCTTTTTAGCTTCATGATCCATATGATAATCAGCCGCAAAGCGCTCCAGCCTGCCGATGGCAACCGGATCGCCTTTTTTGCCGCGCACACATCTGGCTTCGCATTGTGATTCCTGGGGGCAGACGCGTCCGCAAACTGCGGGCAGAGAATTGGTGCCGCGGATTACCTGATACGCTTCCTCGAAATCCCCCTCTTTAATCTGCTTGATAAAATCGGGAATCTGCACATTCACAGGGCAGCCACCGACACAGGGGCGGTGTTTGCACTCAAGACAGCGGGCAGCTTCATTTTGAGCCATCTCAATCGTATACCCCGTCGCCACCTCTTCAAAATTGGCGGCACGCGTTGCCGGATTTTGCTCCGGCATGGGCGTTTTTTCTGTCTGCTTATTTATTGCCATTTGTTTCAGCCTTTCCGTTCCTGTCGGTGCATCAGGCGGCAGTCATGTTCCTCCCGCTTATATTGGGTCAGTCGCTTCGTAGCCTCGTCCCAGTCAATCTGGTGGGCGTCAAATTCCGGCCCGTCAACGCAGGCAAATTTGACCTCTCCGCCGACGGTCAGACGACATCCGCCGCACATTCCCGTACCGTCGATCATGATGGGATTCATGCTTACATTTGTTTTTATACCGTATTGTTTTGTCAAATCTGCAACGGCGCGCATCATGGGAAGCGGGCCAATTGCAATTACAAGATCGTATGTTACGTCTG
>DOWI01000461.1 GCA_003519645.1 Oscillospiraceae bacterium | reverse complement strand
GCATCCGCATCAATCAATCGCATTATTGTCACTCTCCCTCAACGCTTTCTCCGCTTCTTCGCGGGTGATAAAGTAAATTCGACCAAAATCATTTAATCGCCTTAATATCCACCTAGTGTCTTCTGCTTGAGTCATGTAGACATTTCGTGTCTTTTCGCTGTCACAAGGTTCTTCACATCCTGCACAACATACTTCGTCATATTCTGTGCCGTATGCGGAACATTTAGTATAATTGATGCCTATAAAATAAACCATATCGCCTCGCTTACACGGCAGCACCACTACCCGCCCATCAGCTTTAGCCTGCGCCAATTCAGCAACTTCGGCAGGAGTTAAGCCTGTATCCTCGTATTGCCCTAGCTTATGAGTAGCCAACAGAAAAGCATAAAATCCATCGTAATCCGTAAACAATCCAGGCTTTGCACTCGATTTATCTTCAAGCCCATATGATGGGTTGCTTTCTCCAAGTCTGAATGTTAATCGTCTATCCATTCTCGCTTACCTCCTTCGATTCTAGCGGTCTATTCCCAATAACAAAATGCACATCCAAATTAAGCAATTATTCAAATCTAACCAAATCGGCAATAGTCATTGATTTAAGCTGCTTGTCTGTCATGGCTGTTCCTCCTGTTCAATCAATTCAAAATTACTTTGTAGAGTTTCGTTCGATATTTCTAGCCAACTCAAATCATTATCAAGATGAACATCTCCACCCAATATGCTTGCATCGTTATCTCGTTCCCAAATCGAGCCTTTTTCAATATGGCAATACTTTTCTGTCTGAAATCCATCTGCATCACATTCGGGTATTGAAAATGAATTTATACATTTATATTTCATTCCACACCCTCGTCCACTTTGTTCCGATATGCAAGCCATGTTTTCCCGTACGTATCACTTTCGCAATCGTAGCTTTCATCAGCCGGATTGCACAGTCTTATATATTTGTCGTTGACACTGTCTACAATTTCCCATCGTCCAGAACCCTCAACGCCGTTTGTTACCGTCCACATCGGCTCGCCATCCATCCGCTTCTGCTGTTCCAACGTCAACGGTTCATTCGGCTGTGTGCGATTGTTCCATGCTGTGATGGCATCACTAATTGTCGGCAACCAATCTGTTTGTGCGTCGCACTTATCACATCTAACGCAAACATCATATCTGGATTTATCCCATACGCTTATTTTGTTGCCCCCGCAAAACGGACAGGGTAATAATTTCTCGCTCATTCTCGCTTTCCCCCTTTTTTATCGGTGGTGTATTCGATAATATCTGGAGCCTCTTGGGGCTTTGGTTTCTTGTTCTTCGCCATCGGTGTCACCTCCTCGACTCTGCGTTTGGATATTTGTGTTGGTCGAGCCAAAAGTGATTGCAGGCCCGTCCACGGTTGATGTATATCATGGGGCGCCCTTGGTTGTTGGCGTTCCCGCAGGTGATCTGGTTGCTGCCGTAGTATAGGCAGTTTGTGCAGACTCTCGGCACCTGCACCTCTTGCATGGTTTTGATGTAGTCACTCACGCGTCATCCTCCTTTCTCAAATCTTTACGCTTTTTGTTTTTGATAATTCTCCATACATAAGAGCTGTCAACCCCGAACATCTTACTTAATGCGTTTGTTCCAAATTTTCTGCTGTAAGGAATATAAAGTTTTCTAATATTTTCAACGTCAGCCTGAGATAATTTTTGCGGAGTGCGTTTATATAAACCGTTGTTTACTGAATGCTCTACGTTTTTAGAGTGGCTAACCCATTCTAAATTGGATATTGAATTGTCTAATTTGTTCCCTGTTATATGATTAACCTCTGCATAATCATATGGATTAGGAATAAATGATTGCGCTACAATCCTGTGAACCTTGCATGTTACAGAAACCCCGTTTTTGCTTAAGCAAAATCTTAAATATCCTTTTTTATCTTTGCTCGGTTTAATAATTCTTTCTCTTACATAAAGCGTTTTTCCGTTAGACCTCATAATCGTACGAGCTAAGCTCTTTATTCTTCCTAAATCGCTAACTTCGTAAGCTCCTTTGTAGCCTATGACTGGTTTCCATACTTCTATCGCCTTATCAAATTTGTCCACCCTGTTCACTTCCTTTTCTTCGCTTTCTTTGATTTCGACTTCGCGCGATTCTTCCCCTGCTCAACATTGCGGATTAAGCGGTTGAAGTGGCGGTATGTTGATTCCTGCGTTTTCATTGGTTGCTCCTTTCATGCGCGCCTTAATTATTGCCGGACGTTGCCACATACGAGCAAAGATATTCCAGTTTTTGCTGTACTCGGTTTTGATATCTGAAAAATCACGATACAATTGCATAAAGGGCATTGCACCCGCTTCATATACTGCTCTTGCTCTTGCTTCGTCTTTTTCCATATCTTTGCCGTAGGAAAGAACGTAGCAATGAATTTTGTCTCTCTTGAATCCGGCATTATGTAGTTTCTCACACGCTGATTTGAATGCCGGAAGCCGTGAATTAGTATCGCAAGCAAGCCACAATTCTTTTATACGTAAACTCTGTATGTTGCTGATAAAGTGATCGTCTAATAAATCAGCCTCCAACCCGCCCTTAAAGCTAATGCCTTTTTGCGTTCGTAGCATTTCAAATACTTTGTCTTTGTGCCGCTTAGAAGCCTGTAAAAAGTTGTTATCCTGAATAAAATTACCCTGACAAATTGGCAGCTCTCGAATTTTGCCTTCTAATTTTGGAACACAGCACCACGGACAGTTATTGTTGCAGCCGCGAGTTGTAAATATAATGTTTGGCTTTAAGTACATTCCTTGCAGAAAATCATCTGACGCTGATCCAAACGCAGGGCCTCCAATCTTTACAGGCTTATTTGTTCTGCCCTCCCATTGATACGCTAATTCTTCACAATACTGTTTATCCCATGTGAAAGCGCACGATATATGCACTTCCTTATGATCTGGAATTAATAGCGGAGGCATGCCAAAGAACGCATAATC
>DOWI01000349.1 GCA_003519645.1 Oscillospiraceae bacterium | reverse complement strand
AACTATCGGCTCAAAAATTAGCCTTTGTGTGTAATCAATGTAACAGAAACCGGTACGTTTGCTGCAACTTTTTCGCTATGTGGGAGATGACATGACTGCGCTGCTGAACGAACTGGAAAAGGTTTGTGCCTATACAGGCAGCGGGGAAATTACGGCAGAAACGGTTGACAGGCTAGTTACCCGAAATCTTGAAGCGCGCATCTATGACCTTAGTAAAGCACTGCTGGCTGGGCGTCATGAGCAAGCTTATCGAATCCTTGGGCAGCTTTTGGAACAGAATGAGCAGCCGGTCCGTATCCTTGCAGCTTTATCAAGTGCTTATGTGGATATGTACCGCGTTCGTACGGCTCTGCAGAGTGGTGAAACTGCATTGGAACCTGCCAGCCATTTTGAGGAATATAGGCGCCGCGAATTTCGTTTGACAAATGCGGAGAAAAACATACATCATCTTTCTACCCAAATGTTACGAATAAGTCTGGATGTTTTGCTGCAGGCAGATTTAAATTTAAAATCTTCCCGAACAGACAGTGAATTAATTTTGGAGCAAACTCTTGCACGCCTGATGCTCATTGCCAATGGAGAGGAGAAAAGTGCGTGACGAAATTAAAAATTAAAGAAGCGGTAGTCGTAGAAGGAAAGTACGACAAGATTAAACTGTCTTCTCTTATTGACGGACTGATTCTCGAAACACACGGTTTTCAAATTTTTCGGAACAAAGAGCAACTGGAATTGCTACGCCGCCTTGCAGACAGCCGCGGCCTATTGATTTTAACAGACAGCGATTCTGCAGGCTTTTTAATACGGAATTTCTTAAAAAGCGCAATAGATCCCCAAAAAATCAAGCATGCATATATTCCGGATATTTTCGGAAAAGAAAAGCGAAAACCATCTCCCGGAAAAGAGGGAAAACTGGGAGTGGAGGGAATTCCAGTGGATATTCTTCGAGACTGTCTGAAAAAAGCAGGAGTTGAAAGCAGTGCTTCCTCTGTGGTACAGAGACGTCTGATTACCAAGACAGATCTTTTTCTTTTGGGGCTTTCCGGCGGAAAAGAAAGTGCGAACAGACGTCATATCGTACAAAAGACACTGAATTTGCCGGAACATCTTTCTTCAAACAGTTTAGTTGATGTGCTGAACAGTTTTATCACATATGACGATTTTTGTTCTCTGTGCAGAAATTTATTTTAAATTTCATATGAATTCATGAGGGACTGATCTTTATTTTTTTGTATTTTTCTCAATAAGAATCTTTAGTGTGTTATCATAAAAATAATACCGTAGTTGCAGATTAACAGCGATAAACAGGAAATTCTATTTAAGGAAAGGTAAGGACAGCATGAGCAAAGTTGTTCAGAAAAAACGGCGGATAGCAGGAATACTGATAGCTCTATTTCTGACTTCTTCTCTTTTATGTGCGGCTTTTGTAGTATCTCATGCAAAACATCATTGTACAGGTGCAGGATGTCCAATCTGTGCACAAATTCATTTTTGCTCCGTTCAGCTTTACCAACAAGGCGAAGCAGACAAGTCCTAATTCTCTTTCTTTATTGCAATAAAGTAAAAAATATGATATAATATCTGATATATAAGTAAAATTAGACATATTTCTGGAGGAATTTATGGAAAGTATCAATAATTTTCTTAATCACCTTGATAATTGGGTCTGGGGGATTCCGCTGATTGCACTCATTCTTATAGTTGGTATTGGTCTGACTGTGAAATTAAAAGGACTTCAATTCCGGCATTTGCCGAAGGCCTTCCGTCTTATGATGAAAAAAGAGGGTGGAGAAGGTGAGGTTTCCAGTTTCGGTGCACTTTGTACGGCTCTTTCTTCTACAGTTGGCACAGGTAATATTGTCGGTGTTGCCACAGCAATTTCTGTTGGTGGGCCAGGTGCATTGTTTTGGATGGTGTTAGCTGCATGTTTTGGAATGGCAACGAAATACGCGGAAGCAACTTTGGCAGTACGGTACCGCAGTGTGAATTCGGAAGGCCACGTGCTAGGTGGTCCATTTTATTATATAGAGCGTGGTATGAAAGAAAAATTTGGCCATAATTTCAAATGGCTTGCCATTCTGTTTGCTGTGTTTGGCTCTTTAGCCGGGCTGCTTGGTATTGGTACAATGACACAGATAAATAGTATCACAAGTGGTATTCAAAGCTTTTTTGATCCCCAAAATACAAATACTTTTATTCTTTTTGGTAAAAGCTATTCTTGGACAATCGCAATTGCAGCTCTTGTTATCACCGCATTTATTGCGTTAATTATTATTGGCGGCTTAAAGCGTATTTCTGCTGTTGCAGAAAAAATCATTCCGATAATGTTCTTCATTTATATACTTAGCGGACTATATGTTATTTGCTTTAATGCATCAAATCTAAGCAATACGTTCGGGCAGATTTTCTCCGGGGCATTCCATGGAATGGCAGCTGCAGGGGGCTTTACAGGAGCAACTGTTTCGCTGGCGATTCAAAAGGGTATCGCACGCGGAATCTTTTCCAATGAAGCTGGCTTGGGAAGTGCACCTATTGCGGCGGCTGCCGGAAAAGTTAAGTATCCTTCCCAACAAGGGTTGGTGTCCATGCTGGGAACTTTCTTTGATACTATTCTGATTTGCAATATTACAGGACTTTGTATTATTTCATCCGGTGCCTATCAAGTAAAGGGACTCGCCGGATTTACAGTTACAAACTATGCATTTCAGAAGGCCTTCTTTTTTGCACCACAGATTGCTTCCTTTATTTTAATGTTATGTCTGACGCTTTTTGCATTTACCACTATTATGGGTTGGAATTATTATGGTACACGCTGTGTTGAATACCTGACCAAAAATAAAAAAGCTGTTATTGCTTATAATTGGATTTACGTAATTGCTGTATTGATTGGGCCATTCCTTACTTTGAAAGCTGTATGGACTATTGCGGATATTTTAAATGGGCTTATGGCATTTCCTAATCTGATTGCGCTATTCTGTTTAAGTGGAGTTGTAGTAGGGGAAACTAACCGCTTTATGGATTATCTAAAAAAGCACCCGGATTTTCTGAAAATATCACACAAATCCATCAGGAAAAAGCAAGCACAGAATATTGGAAAATGCTAAAAATTGGACAGAATCCATGAGTCAAACGGATTCTGTCCAATTTTTTCAGACTTTAAATATTCAGTGCCTAAACCATGCTTTCATAACATCCAAAACATGAACCAGTTCGTCTTCCTTAATGATATAAGGAACCATTGCATACATGTAGGTCAGGAACGGACGGCTGAATACACCATGCTGATAAGCAAATTCTTGAAAGCCGTTTAACGTATTTAAATCATAAACTTCAATGCAGACACATCCACCCATTATACGGACTTCTTTGATTCGAGGGTCTGAGAATCCCTGCATTTCGCGTTTGGTAACTNNACTTCTGAAATTTTCTTGATTTTGGACATGTAGTCTTCTTTTTCAAACAGTTCAATAGATTTTAAGGCTACTGTACATGCTAGAGCATTACCCATGAATGTAGGACCATGCATAAGTGCATGGGTTGGATCATCACTGTAAAATCCATTATAGATTTTATGATTTGCAACCGTAACAGCATGGCCAATGTAACCTCCGGTTAGTGCTTTGCCCAGCACTAAAATATCAGGAAGGACAAGGTCTGCGACAAAACGGTTACCTGTGCGGCCAAAACCTGTTGCAACTTCATCAAAAATCAATATAACGTCATAGTGATCACAAAGTTCCCGCGCGCGTTTCAGAAAGGAAATGTCATACATTTGCATCCCGCCTGCACCCTGCAAAAGTGGTTCAACAATGAAGCATATTAAGTTATTACCGTACTTTTCAAATGCTTCTTCAAGAGCAGGCAGCTTTGTTGGTATATGGATTACACCTTTTTTCTCTTTAAATGCAAAATGATAATCTTCATCATCGCCGACCTTCATCGCCATGAACGTGTCACCATGATAGGCGTGATTCAGTGCAAGTATCGTGTTCCTTTTGCTGCCGACAAGTACTTGCTCGGCGTTTTTCCAGTCCTTATCAAGCACAAGTGCAGTTTTTCTGTCACTTTCGCGGTTCGAGTTAAACTGAATAGCCATTTTTAACGCAACTTCTACTGCTACGCTGCCGGAGTCGGAAAAAAAGCAGTAGTCTAAATCGCCCGGCAGCCACTCCTGAAGCTTTTGAGAAAGCTTGCGTACAGGTTCATGGGTAAGACCACCGAGCATGACATGAGAGAATTTGTCCACCTGAGATTTGATAGCTTCATTCAGCACAGGGTGGCAGTATCCGTGAATCACGCTCCACCACGATGACACGGAGTCAATAAGCTTCTGATCTTTTGTGTAAAGATACACGCCTTTTGCGCTTTCAACTTTAATTGGCGGCTTCATAGTTTTCATCTGTTCATAAGGATACCAAATCATGTTTTTCACCATTCCTTTCAGTCGAAAAGGGAAGCAAGTAACTTACCATTGATATTCAAGTTCGTGTCTCCGTCTTTAACATAGCAAAGTATCGGAACACCGGAACGATGTTCTATCATTTTGGCGTTGTCTTCTTCCATTGTGTTGCCGGGATGAAAGTGGTTCAGAATAATTCCTTTGACTGGTAAATTTTTTTGTTTCATATATTCTGATGTTAGTACCGTGTGATTGATCGTACCGAGTCCTGCATTAGCCACAATCACACTGTTCATATGGAATGTTTGAATGATATCTTCCAGCCACAGCTCTTTCTCCTTAAAAATAATGGGGCAGAGGATACCGCCGCTTCCTTCCATGGCAAGATAATCATGCTTCGCGGCAAGATGACTGTAATATTGTTTTACAATCTGCATATCTACCGGATTTCCTTCAATGCGGGAAGCCAAATGCGGAGAAACCGCAATTTCATAAACGAAGGGGACAAGTTCTGAAAGTTCATCTTTTAGTCCGGAAAGTTTTTTGACCAGCTTGGCATCGCCGCAGACTAAATGACCGCTTCGATCCCGTTCATTACCAGAGGCGGCGGCCTTAAAATAGGTTGTATCGTAACCTGCGTGAATCATTTTTTTCACAATCAGTCCGGTGATATATGTTTTGCCAACATCAGTGTCAGTGCCGGTACTAAAAAGATTTTTACTCATTTTGCAATTTCACCTCATAACCTAGTCTTTTCAACAGAACCAAATCTGATTCGATGGTATAGCCGGAGGTCGTAAGCATGTCTCCGGAAATTGCCGCATTTGCGCCGCTTCTGAAACAGGCTTCTCCTTTATCCGGCAAAAGCCCACGGCCTCCAGCAAGCCGGATGGAAGCATCTGGAATTAAAAAACGAAAAATAGCCACTGTACGGCACATTTCTTCGTTGGATAAAACTTGATTATGTGCATAAGGTGTGCCCGGAATCGGATTCAGCATATTAACAGGAATCGATTTAATGCCTAGCTTCCGCTGAAGCAGCACCATGTCAATACGGTCTTCCATTGTTTCTCCCATTCCCATAATGCCGCCGGAGCAGAGACTCAGGCCGGCACGTTTGGCGGCTTTTAATGTAGCAACTTTTTCGGCGGTTGTGTGTGTTGTACAGACTTGCTGAAAATAGCAGGGGGAAGATTCGAGGTTATTGTGGACGCGGGTTGCACCCGCTCTTTTGATCTTTTGAAATTGCGGCTCTGTCAGCAATCCGCATGAAACACAAACTTGAATACTTGTTTCTTTTGTAACAGCGCGAATGCTGTTGCAAAGTTTATCTACTTCTGCATCGGTCAGATTTTTGCCGGAAGTTACAATGCCATAGCGGAGTACGCCGCGTACATCATTATATTTTGCTTCCTCCAGAATTTTATCTGTATCAAGTAAAGGGTAGGTTTCAGTAGAAGT
>DOWI01000049.1 GCA_003519645.1 Oscillospiraceae bacterium | reverse complement strand
CGTGACAGCCCATATGTGCTGTCTTTCTCCTTCACTCTATCCCAACTGGCCATGGATTCTTCATAAAAACCGGCGTTATACTGAACAATGGCATTATGAACGAGTGAAATGAATTCGGTAGGCTGAAACACCTGAATCTGGTTTAACATAGAATCNNACAACCAAGTTGCCTTGTTTATCCGATACGATGGAGGATGGCATACCAAAGAACCCTGCCGACAAACCCTCACCACCAAAAAAACAGATTAACTGTCCCTCGAAATCGTATTGGTAAATGAATTTCGAATTTTGTTCAATAACGGAAATAATCTGATTGTCGTCTATGGTTACATCCACAAACAATGGATTGATAGGTGTTCCGTCGTCCTCATAGGCGACCTCACCGTAGTTGCCGCTGGGATAAATATTGCTGCCCACCGTATTAATAATGCTGATACGGCTGTTGCTGCTCATGCCCACAGCCACCACACGGCCATCCTCGGTCATCATGAAATTACTGTAGGAAGGCGGTTCAACCTTGGTGAGCTGAAATTTCAATTCCTCAGACGCAAAGTTCTGAACCAGCCAGTTGAAAAAATTAAATCCAATCTGATTCGCACCCACATATCCTTTAAACTGGTTCGCCGCATCCAGCATCATGAACTGCTTCCCCATAATGATATAGAGGTAGTTGTTAATGGGGTTAATGGCAATTTTTGTGGGCACAAACGATGTAACATTATACAGCAAATCAGATTCGGGTTTGACAAATTTTTCGATATACTTGCCTTGCTCGTCTAAATGTACAATACGAGCGTTGCCCGAATCCGCAACCCACAGATCCCCAACATTGTCGACAAACACTCCGGTGGGCTTGGACAATGCTGAATCGTCAGCCTGTGTAAACTCGGCGATAAACTGAAAATCGCTGTCCAGCTTGATAATACGATCGTTTTCGGTATCGGCTATATAATACTCTCCAGTTTCTGACAAAAACAAATCCTGCGGTGAATTGAGGGTTGTTTGTGAGCCGCCAAACTCTTTGATTACCGTCTTTACGGTATATGGTTTGGGAATCGCAACACGTTGTTTACCATCCTCGGAAAGTGCGTATCCATTGTCACGATAGTCAAAAGCGGCAGCCTGTAAAGTAAAATAAGCGCACAGGATTAGCACGCACAGTAGTCGGCATATGTTTTTCATGGTACCTCACCTCTCCGCTTATTTGATGCCTGAATGTGCCATCGTTTCAATAACCCGCCTTTGCATGACCGTATAAATAATCACGGTTGGCATCGTCATCAGAAAGGTGGCAGCTGCCATCGCACCTGCACGGGCAATGCTACCGCCCTCTGCAATTGACTGAATCGCAAGTGGGAGCGTGTTCTTTGCCTGACTGGTAATGTACACCAGAGGTCCAAAATAATCGTTCCAGTTGGATACAAATGAAAATACAATCAACGATGCCCATGCCGGTTTCAAGAACGGAAAGACGATGCTTCTGAAAATACGAGACTCACCGGCGCCGTCAATGCGCGCCGCCTCAAGCAGAGCGTTAGGCAGTTGTTCACAAAACTGTTTCATCAAAAAAAAGTTAAACGCTACTGCTATTTTGGGGATAATTAATGCCCACGTGGTGTTAACCAGCCCCAGACCATTTACCGTCAGGTAGTTGGGAATCTGCGTTACCTGTGAGGGGAACATCATGGCAGCAATAATCAAAGAGAACAAGGCGCTGCGGAATGGCAGATCCAACTTTGTCATAGCATAGGCGCCCAACGCTGATACGATAACCGTTAGGAATACGGTGACCACTGCCACATAGACGCTGTTCAAAAAATACCGCAGAAACGGTACACTGGAGCTACCAACTGCCAGCACCAGGTCGCCAAAGTTTCGCGTCGTCGGCCGTTCTACAAAGAACCGCGGCGGAAATCGCAGCAGTTCATCCAACGGCTTGAATGCTGTGACAACCACATAAACCAGCGGCATTGCGGTAAACGTGACCAATATAAGTACAAACATATATAACCACACACGTTTTGAGCTTATGGTTATCTGTTTTCGCCCAAAACGAATGTGTATCCCTGTTTTTACCATAATAAGGATAATTCCTTTCTGCCTGTAGTCAATACCATCTCTCATTTAAGACTCGTATTGTTCCGTAGCCATTATTATTAATCACGCAGCAGCCACATGAAAAAGCGGCCGATGACAAAAGTCATCACAAAAAGCACTACGGCAATAGCCGAGGCATAGCCCATTTCAAACTTGATAAAGGCATAATCATACAAATGTGCCACAATGGTGTGGCCTGCATAGTTCGGGGTAGGCATTCCGGCAAAGCTGACAATAATATCAAACACACCAAACGAGCCGGCAATGGTATTGATGGCGCCAAATAACAGCTGTGGCTTCATTTGAGGTAGTGTAATATAATAAAGCTCCTGAAAACGGCTTTTCAAGCCATCAATCGCTGCTGCCTCATACAGCTCCTTTTGTACGTTTTTTAAACCAGCCATAAACACGAGAAAGCCTGTTCCCATGCTCATCCATATTTGTATCAGGATGGAAACAGGAAGAATGGTCGTTGGGTCCTGATTCCACAGAATAGGCGAGCTGATGATTCCACTGTTGATTAAGAAGTTGTTTATCAAACCGTAACGATCAGGCGAAAAGAAATACAACCACACCACCGACATCGCCACACCACTGGTAATCGAAGGCGCGTAAAATGCCAATGCAAACAGCGTGCGGAATTTCAGACCGTCCAGAACCCACGCCATAATAAACGAAGCCAGATACCCTGCCGGACCGGCGATACAAGCGAACACCAGCGTGTTTTTAAGGGCAATCATAAAAATCTCATCATCCATGAACAGCAGCTTATAGTTGTTAAGCCCCACAAATTTCGCTTCTTGTATCAAGTCGTAGTTGGTTAGGCTAATGATGATCGACTGCACCACCGGTCCAACAATGAAGATACAAAATAAAATAAAAAAAGGAGCAAAAAAGATAATTGCCGTTTTTCGGTTGCTGCTCATCGGTATTCGTCGTAAAGAACGTCTGATAGGTGGTTTTCCCGCTATCTGATTAGCCGCCACTATAGCTTCCTCCATTTGTAATCGGGCAGAACCAATCTGCCAGACAAAATTCGTATTCCCTGGGNNGTCAACTGACCAAGCCGGATTCGGGTCAATTCACAAAAATACCGTAGCTTTCCTGCTTGCGTTTAAGCTCCTTATCAATTTGTTTCACAGCCTCTTCAAGCGAATCGCGCACGGTTTCGTTGTTGACAACGCAGCGGGTAAGAGCATTCCCCAGATGACGGGCAGTAAAATAGCTACCCAACACAACCGGTGTTTCACGCGCCCATCTCCACGACTGTTCGATCGTTTTCAAATCGTTGTAGTTCCATGGCAAGCTCTTGAATGCCTGAATATTTGCGGTATTCCAGCGGGCAGATGTCCCTATCCGCGACTCCAGTTGCCGCCCATACTCCACCTGCACATTATACTGTGAGTACCATTTGATGAAATCCCATGCCTGTTCAACTTTTTCGCTCCCTTGAAGGACAGCGGTTGCGGTTCCGATCAGCGATCCGACCGAACGATCAACGCCACCATCCGCTTGACGGGTGCCGGGTATGGGAGCAATCGACCACTTGCCCGTCAGCTCAGGAGCCCCGTATGTCAACTGCATATACAGTGAAAAATCACCAATTCCCACCGGCATTTCCCCTGTACGCATCCGGTTGAAAAAGTTCGCAGCAAACGGAATACCATAGTCGGTATAGTTTTTAATCAGCTGGTTTATACCGTTATAGGCTTCCACGCTTCCAAGCAGAGTTTTATATCCGTCTCCGGTGTAATAGTTGCCTCCATTTTGATAGATAAACATATCGTATTGCGCTGGAAGATGCATTCCCATGTTGTACTGATACAGTGCCGGAAGCAGTGAATTGTACACATCGTCCCACGTATCGGGCAACTTGAGATTCAACTGACGGAAGATGTCGGTACGGTAAAACAAAACACGAAAATTTATGGTTTCCGGAACACCGTATATGCCGGACTCATAGGTCAAAGGCACAAAGGATTCTTCAAGGTAGTTTTGTTTGAACTCGCTAAAACCCGAAAGGGTTGACAAATCATACATCGCCTTGCGGATTGCATATTCCACAGGGATAGTGCTGGGCAATCCCATCGCAACATCCGGCGCCGATCCCGCATTGATAGCAAGCAACAGCGGATTGACACCGCCGCCCAAGGTGCCGGACGGTAGAATATTGATGCGCACGCCAATGCGCGATTCGGGCGTGTACTGACTATCAACCAACTCTTTGAGAATTTCACACCACTCTTCGCCGCGGCTGATCCAGAGGTCCAGCACCTCCGTTACTTCCGCAGAGCTCCCACCAATACTGCCAATGGCGTCATAGTCTTTGGTAAAAGACAGTACCACGTTAGCGCACAAGGAAAGGAAACGGTCAAACAACGATTCCTTTTTATTTTCAGGTATTGTGTCAGGTGCAGCAAATTCTATGTAGTCGAGTGTAAGCGGTACCTCCTTCAGCTCGGAAAGCCAGTCGCCCAAGCTGGTGAGTGACGAGTTTAAATCGCCCAAACGGCGGGGAATTAATCGCGGGGTTTGATATACCTCAGACAACTGATCTTTTAGCATGACCAGATTATTCTGAATACTCGTAGTTTTCGCTGTCATCTCCCCGATGTACCCGATTCCGCTTTCCAACGATTCTATAATGCCGGCTATATTGGTGAGCAGCGAAGGAATAGACTTCTCCAGCTCATAGTCGTAATTGATGTCCGGGTTTTGTCCGGTGATCATGGTTACATTGCGAACGGTTGTCGACAAAACCTCAGTAATATCTGTGAGAGTATGCAGCAAACGCGTCATGTCTCCCAATTTCGCAGTCATGGACAGGGTATGTTCTCCCGCTGTGAGATACACGAGCAGCGGTTCTTTATCCGCATTTTGTAACACGTGCGTAGTTAAATTATCATTGTAAGCAAATGTGTATTCCAATAACTCCTCAAACGGCACTTCTCCGTCAATGGCAATCTGCCGTGTTGTTGAAAGACCATTGCCGAAGTTTTGCCGAATTCTCAAAGCTATTTTATATAATCCATTTTCCGGTACGGAAAAATTCCATTCAATCGTATCATTACCTTTGCGCCAGCTGTAGCCGCCTATCGCATTATAGAGGCGAGAAGTGAGCGATGTGGGTGATGCATTGGTCTTTGAACTGCTAACCATGGTGATACCGGAGTCGCTTTTATAATTGATATGTCGAACGTCCTCGGCTTCAAATCGAATGCTTTTGGTCGCNNGGTATTGTTTCAATACCTGTTCATATGGAAGGATTGGCTGAGGCACTTGAAACCGGATGCCACTGATAGCCACGGGCTGATCCACATATACCAGCGTCAGCGTGTGCGTTCCCTCAGTCAGATTCATTTTTAAAGCGGATGCAAATTTGCCCTGACTATCCATCATGGGCTTGGAGGACCACTGAACCGTTTCTTTTTGTGCTGGAAGCACTTCATCGCCCAAATTATTAACTTTTGGAGCACCTTCATCCTGCCAAAAACGATTGAGTGTAAAGTTCATGGCTTCGTCATAAAGATATTCACCGTCAATCATGGCACCGCGAATCACCGGCAAGCCATTGCCCTGATAGGGCAGATAATCAATCCACAATTCATACAATCCAGCACTTTCGACCTGGATGTCCCAGCTGATCTGCTGGCAATCCCCTCCCCAAACCATCACATTCTCTCGTCCAAAGAGCGTATGGCTTTCGGGCTGTGTTCCCTCCACGCCCTTGTATGACCAGAGATCAACAATAACATCCGATCCATCGGCATCCTGTACCCCAACCTCCTGGAGGTATGTGCTGTAATAATGGGCAGAAAATAAACGATCGGTTTCTTGCTCGTTACTTTGGTAACCAATACGGTCAGACAGAGTTTTTCCCCTCACCATTACCGTGCTTGAAATCACCATGCACAATATCGCGAATAGCGCAAGAATTCGATACCGTCCTGTCGAATGGAATCTATGAATCATCATAAGTCTGTTCCTTTCCGGATAATAATCGCATTAATGACATGAGAAGGTCAGGGAGCCCTATCTACCGTGTTCAAAAGAAGTCGGATAAGGAGATACACTGTCTTCCTGTATCTCCTTATCCAAAGAAGCACTTGATTAGAAATGAATGCGTTTTTTAGACTTTGCGGAAACGATGGCCGTCATAGATGCCAGAATCGTAAGCACAACCATAGCAACCGGTAAGCGATCACCTGTAGCAGGGCCTTCCTCGTCGAGGTCCTCATCCTCTCCCGGGGTTTCGGGGTCAGTGTCAGAATCCCCATCCGAGACTTTTCCTTCCAATGACTCCGTCAAATACTCAATATCATCGTAAAGTGCCAAATCATCAAAATCAATACCTGCATTTGCAATGGACGGATAGGCCGCAGTATCAAAATGGAATGTCAGGTTGCCCATCAGATCAAAATCCAGCTTAGCGTTCACAAAAGTGGATTTATCTTGGATATAGTGGAAGCTCTCTCGTGGGATGATAACCCATCCTTCAAATCCGCCTTCAAATTCCAGAACAGCATTCTTTTCTCTGATGATACCGTCTTTTCCAATAACGGTATAAATAATTGGCGTGCTGGGTGTCTGGAACACTTCAACCTGTCCGCCAAAAGAATCCTGTGTACCGATACTAAAGCCTGCCTTAACCACATTCGAGGGCACACTGATCCAGAACAGAATGCCGGAGGAACCGGAAGCGTTAGCAATGTCTAAATCACTCATATCGTTGGAGATCGTCACGCTCGACTTGCCACTCTTCGGAGTGATAACAATGTTCTTTTTATCTGGTGATTTGGTCGAAGAAGCAACCGTTACCTCACCTTCAATCGCCACAATGCCGTCATCAACCTCATATCCGCTCAGGTCGTTGATCATATACATGGCATAGTTTTCCTCAGAAGATTCGTTGCGAGGAGGTACTGGGATTTTCATACCATTATCCAACATAAACTGCTCAATGTCCGTTGCCAATCCAATCTGTCCGATGAATACATCGCCATTAGTTAAAGCTTTGGAATTTTCAAAGTATGCGTGTAGCTGAAGAGTTTTAAACTTCTCGACGTTAAAAACGCCGTCACCTGTTCCGGAATCCACCTGAAGTGTATTAAACGGAATAATCAGGAAGCCCTCTTTGCCTAATCCGATATTGATCGTATTCACAGCACCAACGGTAATTTCACTTTGGTTACCGTCTTTGCTCAGGAACAACACTTTTTCTGCAATTTTGGGTCTGAACCACTGGGTGTCATCCGCAATTTTAAAGGTTGTATGCATCGTAAAGGTAGGTGCAGCACTGGTATCTACCGGGATCACCAAGGCAGTTTTGTCCTTAATATTTCCTACTTTAGAAATAGTCACATCAAACTGGAACTTTCTTTCATAATTGTCCTTGCCTTCGCCGTCCGGAGTCAGTTTGTATGCCGGAAAATCAAAAACGGTGTTATCCACCTCTGCGGCAATAAAGGCTTTGACAATATTGGCGTCTTCCCCAGGCTTGTTGACCGTGTTGTAATTGGCAACAACGGCATCCGGATCAGGCTCCGGCTCCGGCTCCGGATCGGTTCCGGGCTCTGTATCTCCTACAATATCTGGATTTGCGACAAACGCTGCCACATCGGTGACCAAGCCAGCCCGACCGATAAAGACATCGCCATTGGTCAATGCTTTAGAATTGTCAAAATATGCGTGGAACTGAATCGATTTAAAGGTATCAACATCAAATTCGTTATCGCCGGTTCCGGAGTCAACCTCAAGAATGGAAAACGGGATAATGAGTATGCCGACTTTACCGGATCCAATGTTGAGTGTGTTGACAACGCCTACTGTGATATCGCTCTTGTTGCCATTTTTGTCTATGAAAGAGGCGACCTGACCGATTTTCGGTCTGAACCATTGACCATCGTCCGCCAGCTTCCATGTCGCATGCAGGGTAAACCCAGGAGCAGCACTGGTATCCACGGGAATCACCAAGGCGGTTTTATCGGTGATATTTCCTACTTTAGTAACATCCACATCAAACTGGAACTTCCGTTCGTAATTACCTATGCTCTCGCCGTCCGGAACCAACTTGTACGCCGGAACAGAAAGCTTGGTATTGTCAACCGTAGCGTCGACAAAGGCCTTTACGACATTGGCATCCTCGCCCGGAGTGTTAATGGGATTGTAATTCGCCACAACAGAACTGTCACTCGCCACACTTGAAAACCCGAACGAAGCCACCATTGTGCCCGTAGCCAGACATAGAGCCAACATTACAGATAAAAACTTCTTCATGTGATTAGCCTCCCTTAATAAATAATATTGTCGAGAAATTCGTCTATCTCAAGGCTTTCTAAAAACTCATAAAATCTGAGTTTTTAGAAAGCATCCTTTCGATACCAATAAGGACCTCTATCCCTTTGCATAACCATCTATTTGATATAAGGCTTTCCTCTGTCAAAGGCCGTCTGCTGGATTTTCATATATTCCGCAAGACCCTTGGACTCCACATTTTGTACAAACGTGCTCCACTGTGTCTGAATGTTGAACTCATCCTTGATAAAGCGCATTAGGTAGTTCCAGTGAACCGTATTGCCGTCAACCACCGTATAACGATTTAGTCTATCTGCTTCGGTAGGCGAGAAAATTCTGAATACTTGTTTGGAACCTGTTTCCTTAACGCGGCGCAAATATTCGTTATTGGCTTTAGTCATGAAGCCGGCGCGGGCTTTTTCCACAGATGTCTTGCCGGGAGCATCCAGTTTCTTGCCGTCCATGAGATAGTTGATACCGTTGAGGAGCGTTCCCGGTGCATCCTTTTTCTCATCGCCTTCCTTAAAGCTCTTCATTTGGTAGTTGTATCCAATCTTTGTATAATACTTGCCGGGAGCACCATACATTTTGTACATGTAGCCGTCATCAGAATAAAAGAAGTCTGCAACCCGAACGGCCATCGGCACATTTTTGCAAGCCTTTGTGATGATAAACCCACGACCACCAACCGTTGCACCGACTTTCACCGTATTGGAAGGAAGATTATTCAAGTTAAGACCCGCCGATGGCCAACTGATTGGCACATACTGCTTTAACAGAACTTCGCTGAAATCGTTCACATTCTGCCATTGCCAGATGCCTACTTTACCGCCGGAAATCAACTGACGATATTTCTGCCAGTCTCCGGCCATATCACCCAAGCTGGATTTGTCCATGAGATCTTCTTTATATACCTTGTTCCAGAAAATTAATGCTCGTCGCTGATTTTCTGTTGTTGGCGTATACACCAATTTCCCATCCTTGCCAATCGCCAAAAAGTCAGATATCCCCCATGGGATAAACAAGCCGTTGTTAATCATGAACGTTGCGAAGGGAATCTCGTCGTTTTGTCCGTTACCATTCGGGTCTTCGTTCTTAAAGGCGACCAGCGTATCATAAAACTCATCCATAGTTTTTGGAATGGGCAATCCCAACTTATTGAGCCACACCTGATTAATCGCTAGGGTATGTGCCACCTTGGTTTCGGTTATATACGGCAATGTATAGATTTTTTTATTCTCAAGACTGGTGGATACCGCCTTAGCAGCGGGTATTTTTTCAAACACGCGTTTTATGTTCTCACCATACGCTTCAATTGCGGCTGTAAGATCCACAAAGGCACCGTTTTTTGAGTAATTCGCCACCTCGGCATCGGTTATGGATGTGGTATACAAAGAAAACATATCCGGCAAATTGCCGCTCTGCAATGCCAATACCTTGCGCTCGTTAATTTTCTCTTCCGGAACCAGCACCCATTCAATCTGGACATTGGTCATCTGCTCAAAATCCTTGGTAAAAGCATTTTTCTGCAAATCACCGTAGGAAGGCGAACCAATCGTCATAATTTTTAATTTTTCTTTGTTTTTCACAATGGGAAACCCGGTGGTAAAGGTATTTCCGATTAACTTTCTACCATGTGCAGGTTGGCGTGTTGTAGTGGTAGTGGCAGAGCCTGGTTTACTCCCATCTGCGTTACCGGGTTCGCTCGAATCGGGATTCTGATCGGGCGTTGAGGATTCATCGCCATCGCCACCCACCTGCGATTCGTCGTTATGATAGCCGCTTTCTATGCTAGAGGCCACATCCGACGAATCCGATGACGACGGTTCTTTTTTACCTCCGCAGGCTGTGAGCATGGAAGTTGCTATGGTCATTGCCATAAACAGTGCTAAGATACTGGTTTTTCTATTCATTGATTTCCTCCCCTTGCTAGATTATTTCAGTTTGGTTTTTATAATTTCTTTGCCAACCCTTAACATGACCTTATCATAATTAGAAAAACGTCCGTCCCGCAGAGTGTCCTGAAGACCAATTTCAATAGAGTCGCCATTTCGCCATGTCGGCCACGAATACAAAATGATGCCTCCGGGAAGTTTTTCCTCCTTAAGCAGGTCGTAACACATGTTTAAGAAGTTAATCGCACGCTGCTCGGTATAGTTTTCATTTTCCGAATTCATAAAAGCACAAGGAATAAACCATACTCTAACCTCATTGGAGCGACCAACTGCTGCTTTCATCGCATCATTTGCCATCCGATATTCCTTTGGATCGCTTAAGCCGTAAGCATCAAATGAAATATCGGTAATATACGCCGCTTTTGCCGGTGTAATATGTTCTCTAGGCATGTCAGGCAGCCATCTGGTTGAAAATTCATTTGTGCAGAAGTTCACATAGATGCGTTTCTTATATTTTTGTCTTAAATATTTCGTATGCTCATACAAATCATCGGCGGGAATAAAGCTGTGCATTGGCTCATCAATGTAAAATCCGGCAACATTGTCCCACAGCCCAACATCCTCCAATGTTTGGATGAGGACATCCAAATCCTCTTTCCAACGCGAACCGTCAACCAGTTCATTTTTTCCGGTTTTCGGATTCATTTGAAAATAGCCGGTTTTCATATCCAACCACGCCATACCACCGGTCTCGTTGACAATACGAAGCGAGTCAAAAAGCGTATTACTGGCCGTGGAAGGTAATAAATAATAATTCATGTATCCACGATCTACCTCTCGCCGGAACATTGCAGGAGTTACTTCATTATTCGACTGAGGTACAATGCCCCATATCCCAAAGCCCAATTTGTCTGCCGCATAGGGTGTTTTGGGTGTTGGTGCTGCAGTCGTGGATGGTGGTCTCGATGTCGTAGTTTTTTTACTTGTTGTCGCGGAGGGCTTCAGCGTTGTGGTATTTAAAGATACCGATGTGTTAGCTCCCGAAATTTCTGAAATGGATTCCACCGATGTCGATTCGTTGGTTGTGCTTGTATATATGGAACTTGCTGTATCCGAGGATATCGGTTCTTGCTTGTTACCGCCACAGGATACCAGCAAAAGTGACAGCACACACGCTACCACAAGACTTAACCATTTTTTCATCACATTACCTCTCTCTGTCAATATGGCATAGCGTCTGGCGTATTTTTAATCTAGTGTTTTTTTAATAACTTGCTTGCCAATTCGAAGCATGAGCTTGTCATAATGAGTAAATTGTTTTTTAGGCAGCAGATCCTCCAAACCTATCTCGTGAGTCCAGGTAGGCCAACAGTAAAGAATCAATCCGCCGGGACGTTCTTCTTCCAGTAGCAGTTCATAGCACATATTTAGAAAATCAATGGCGTATTTTTCGTCCTTACGTTCACCCAGAGCTTCAAACGCAACCGGGAAATACCATACCCTGACTTCATCCGGGCGTCCCACAGCATCCTTTAACCTTTGGTTGACCTTACGGTATTCGTCCTTATTATGAATGCCGTACATATCAAACGCGATATCGGTAAGATACTTTGTTGACTCGGCTGTAATCTGCGGCCTAGGAAAAGCTGGAAGATATTCTGGTGCAAAGCCAGCAACGGAAAACACAGTAAACAGCCGCTTGTTATATTTATTGCTTAAGTATTCGGTCTGTCTTATGAAATCATCATGCGGAACCGGTTTGAGATCGGGTTCATCCCATACGAATCCAGCAATGTTATCCCAAAGACCTGTATCCTTAAGAGCTTGGACAAGTAAATCCAAATCCTCTTTCCACGCTGAATCCGGTCGGAGCCTCCATGTTTTTGTATCATAGAATCCCGTCTGNNATACTGCCACTCTCATTGATAACTCTCATGCTCTCAAAAAATTCGTCAGTAGCCTTTGCCTGTAAAATGTGATGATTCATGTAATTGCGATCAACCTGCTGTTGAAACGCTTCCATCGTGGTGGTGGTGTTGGTTGGGTAGGCAGGAGCCAATCCCCAGATACCAAACCCCCATTTGTCAGCAGCAACCGGCTTTGAAGTTTTATCAGACTTTACCGTTGTGGATGTCGCTTTATTGGTTGCCTTCGATTGTCCGCTCGTCGAGACTGTTTTACTTGTTGCAGTAGACACCTGCTTGTTTGTTGCAGTAGAAGGTGATGTAGAAGTGCTTCTTTGACCAGATTCGGAGCGGTGAGGGGATGAAGAGATAATAATCTCCGACTTGCTTTCATTGTTGGACGAGCTGGTATCCTGCACTCCGCATGAGGTCATACATAAAACTAATAGAACAATCGTTAAGGCAATACATAGCAATCTGCTTTTCATAACTACCCTCTTTCGATTCGTTTAATGTCGTTAGGCATCATAGCTAAGGGGTGTGTTAATCATTTTGCGTCCCAGTTGGAGCATTCGCTCCTCATACTCTTTAAATTTATCTGTTTGTAGCATGTCTTCAAGCCCGATTTCATGGGTCCATGTGGGCCAGCAATAAAGCATCAAACCGCCTGGACGCTTCTCCTCCATTAACAGCTCATAGTTCATATTTAAAAAGTCAAGGGCATA
>DOWI01000426.1:10765-29370 GCA_003519645.1 Oscillospiraceae bacterium | reverse complement strand
CTTGACATTTCTTAGCAGGTTTATAGCGAATCAGATTTTGACCGCTTTACATTTATGAAAGCACACGTCAAAACAACGAATGTTTTCTGCAGTCACTGTGAGATGTGATAAAAACGGCAATTATTAACCCCAATTATTCATTACAATATAAAAACCGCCCCTAACACCGCACAGCAACAGTATTTTCGCCTTTTATTGCTTTCACTTAAAAAGTGAAAGCAAAACTATAAAAAAAGAGCTTCAACTTTGTTAAAATTAAGTCACCACATAATAATAAAAACAAAGGAGAAGCCCTTATGTCTATGGTAACCGAAATTCAATTAGAAAGCAATAATAAGGTGAAAGTAAATTTTGGCGGTGGGGATTTATCATCCGATTCGGGAATGCATCTCATCAAAGAATTTGTCCATAAGCTTGGCTTTCACAAGATACCTGCCTGAGAGGGAAATGGATTTCAACCTATTTCATCGATAGTAAATATCGCACTATTGCAAATATAAAGAAGTCGTTTCCGAAACCGCCGAACAAAGATGTACTGCGTCTTTACGCTATCAGCGGAGGCATCCCCGCATTACTGCGTGCCTATGACGTGGAAAAAATCTTTGAAGAAAATCTAAATATCTGGCTGTGCTATGATTCAGTCTTTTATCGTTTTCTGCCGGAGCTTCTGCGAGAGTCTTTTCGTGCTCCGGAAACCTACCATGCAATACTATACAGCATTTCACGAGTCCACCACCGAATCTCTGAAATCGGTTATGATCTTGGCTTCCCATATAATAAATGTGACAAATATATTGATGCGCTACGCAAGTTTGGACTGGTTAAGGCACGGCAGGAGGATTCTAAACGTTCCACCTACCATATTACAAACAGCTATATTAATTTCTGGTACCGCTACTTATATGGAAGTACGGATAGAATTACGCCGTCGCCTTCACAGAAATTTACAGATGCAATATTAGAACGATTAGATGTGGACTACACCTTTCCCTGTTATCATGCCGCCTGTCTAAATACGCGATAGGTTGTATGAAATGCCGCGTGGAAGTGCCTTAATATGGCAATCCTCCTTACCATATCATTTGATTTCACCGCTTGATGGCACAGTTTCCTATATTGCCTTGAATTTCGATTTCACATATGAGCATTTTGCGAAAAATTATCCCATTCCGCCTGATACCGAGAACGATTTTAAGCCGGACAATGTGCTTGAAAGAGTTGATTTCATTGATTTGCCGATTTTTAACGAGATTGTCCATGTAAACGATATGGAAATAATAGAAAGCGATTTACTGGAAATAGAAAACGAGTTTGAAAGCAAAAAACGCTGCTATGGCAATAAAGCATCTGGACTTTTTCTTAAAGTGTTAACAGAAATAACAAGGCGAACAGTTTATATTAGCTCCTTTGACAAGGGATGTAAAATAGATTTTATAATTAAATATATCCACAGCCACTATAATGAAGCTTTGAGTAACACCAAAATCGGGGAGCTTTTTAATTTTCATCCCAACTATATCAATCACCTTATGGTCTTGCACACAGGACTTTCCCTGCATCAATATTTATTATCCTACAGAATATCAAAGGCAATTTACCTTTTGNNATGCAAATAAGTGAAATTGCTTACACTGTCGGGTTTAATGATATATGCCATTTTTCAAGGTATTTCAGAAAAAGAACAGGAAGAAAGCCACAGGACTTTAAGCAGCATTAGGGGTTGGGGATTGTGCAGCAAAAGATCAGTGCTTTCGTATTGCCTAATACGGAGTTCTTTATCTTGCTGCCGTAAAGGGGCGATGAGAATGATTATTTCTCTCGCTTGTATAAGAACTTTTTTGTGCTTTGCACGGATTTATTTTTTAAGGAATGTTGAAAAGAAAAAAATCACCCCCTCACTTTTCCTGCCAAAAAGGGGGGGGACAACCGAGATTTCAAATATTTTTGGAAATTCATCAAATTCCAGAGGGGTCTAAGGATTTATCGCCTTTTCTTTGTTTTACACAGGGAAGATTTTGATTTAATTGAAAATGATGAATACCCCATTATATGGACATGGTCAAGGCATAGTTCTGCCTCAATTATTTTTACCTCTTTTCCAGTCACATAGTTGTCGAAGTATCTTGCCTATCTCTACTTTTAAGTCCCCATATATTATTTTACTGCGATATTTTGGCGCAAACACTATATGATATTTACAATTCCATTTTGCATGTGATAAACTGTAGATGTCATTCATTTCGAATGTCCTCCTTTTGATTTGTAGTCAAGCAGTTGGCAGACCGCTTCTTTACTTTATCAAAAGGAGTTTTTTTCGCAATATCGCTTAAGCTTTACAGATTGCAAAATATCCCTCTTTGACAGGATATTTGCAATCTTTTTCATGTTCTGCACGGTAGCGGTAAGCAGACATTGTTCCGCTGCTTTAGCAATCCCCCGCATGCGGCTATAGCGAAGTCTATGCAGCTCTTTTGAATCTGCAAAACTTCGCTCAATCGTTTCTTTTCTCCTTGCGTAGATTTCCTTGCCGTATTCTGTATGGGTGAAAGCGTATGCTTGATCCTTGAAATCCTCCCATACATGGCGGCGTATACTTTTTGTCGTTTGCTTTGCACTTAAACACATCTCCCGTCTCGGACAGCCTGCACATCTGTCATTCTTGCATTTGTATTCCCGGTAGCCGTTGCGGCCGGTTGTTACATACTCAAGATAATTTCGCTCCGGACAGGTATATACATCCCACTCGGAAAGATATGTGTATTTGTATTTTCCGTATTTCCCTTTTTGCTGACAGCCTCTCCTTTTTCCCATAGCCGCGTTTAATCCTAAATCATATATCTCTTTGCATAGTGCCGCTGTGTTGTATCCGGCATTCAAGCCTACGGTTTCTACAGGAAATCCGAAGGTTTCAATTTGGTATTTTAACCGCTCCATATATGGCTTACGTCGTTGACATTTCCGGGGGTTACATAGGTGTCGGTAATGATGCTGTGTTTTGAATCTACCGTTCTGTGGTCAAGATAGAAGAAGCCCTTTGGTTTACCGTCTCGGTGCATGAATCCGCTTTCGGGACTGGTTTATCTTCAAATTTTAGCGGCTTTTTACCGTGTTTCACTCTGTCTTCATTTATCGCCTTGTTCAGGTCTGCAATATATGACTGACTTTCAATATTTGCCGTATCTTCCGTGTATTTGTTTTTGTTGGAATCGGATTACTCCGGAGATTTTTTATTCCATTCTTAGTGCATCAACGGGTTTCAGCCGTGATGCTTTCAAAGCAGGATAAACGCCGAATACGGCACCAATCATGATTGAAAATCCAATTAAAAGTACAAACTCATAGATCCGAATCGGAACGCTAAGCCCGAAAAGGCCAATCCCGATATAGGAGATCGTCCCCCCTATCAATAATCCTGTAATACTGCCAAATAACGAAATGACCAGGGCTTCGGTAAGGAATTCAAGCATAATGCGTTTTCTGGATGCACCAATCGCCTTTTTTATTCCAATTTCCCGTGTCCGCTCATTTACGGAAACCAGCATGATGGTCATAATCCCCAGACCGGAAACTACAAGGGAGATGGCGCTTATTACAGTAAGAATCAGACTTACTATATCAAGAAGTCCGCCAAGTCTGTCCCGTTGAAGCGATAGATTATCGGCACGGAAATAATCTCGATATCCGGTTGCACGTTCCAACCTTCGGATAATCTGAATTTCAGTTTCCGAAACATCTGTGTTGCTTACCACACGTACGGCAACCTGGTCAAATGTGGTTCTGCCGATTAATGACTGCAGCGTGCTGTATGGAATATAAACCATTCCGGGTATAAATTCATCAAGATTCTGCAACAGACTGCTGCCCGCCTTGGCTACACCGATTATTTCAAATTCATGCTCAACTCCAAAAATTTGAAGATATATTGTCTTGCCTGTGATGTTCTCTCTTCCATACGCCTGATTTGCCAGTGTCTCATCGACAACGCAGACATGATTGACAGCCCCTACATCGCCTCTTGAGATCATGCGTCCGTATTTCAAGGTCAAGGAAATAGCCTGCATAGCACCTGCATCAATTCCGNNATATAATCGTATCATTACGGGTCTCCCTGAGCAGGGAGCTTGCATATTGGACGAGCAAAGGCATCGCGGTACTGACGCTTTTTGTATTCCTGATTATTTCAAGGCTTTCGGGAGAAATTCCTGTTTCTCCTCCGGCATTAATCGGAGTTATCGTGCTGATTGATATTCCTGACAGGCCAAGGCTTTCAAGCTCGGCGTTGACTGCTTTTTTACCAGCACTGCTTATCATGGTGACTACTACAACCAACATTACACCGATTGTAATGCTGCCGACAGTAAGAGCTGTACGCAACCGCTTTCTGGAAAGACTTATTAACGCACAGCGTATAATATCACTCATTGTAACAACCATGTCCTTTCGGAGCCTTATGCCCGGAAAGGACATAAAACTGATTTGAAAAGGGCGTTTTACCAGGCAAAGCAAATAAATTGTTTTGTCAAATCCTTTTTGTTTCTTCGGCAATTTTAACCCTTATGCCTGATTTCTCAATTTTATCTGGACTTTCAATCACCTTATCACCGGATGACAAGCCTGAGATAACTTCCAAGCCATCGCTGAATTCCTTTCCGGTTTCTATCACGCATTTAACACAGAACCCGTCTTTATAAAGATAAACATATTCGTTGTTTTCCTCATCCTGCAAAACATATTCATACGGTACTATAATGCAGTTATCTTGGCTGCCAACAAGAATTTCTGATTTTGCCGAAAGTCCCGGTTTTAATGAATCATCCTTTTCCGATAAAGTAATAATCGCGTCAACTACTGTCTCAGTCACTGTACCGACATATTGCTGGCGGGCAGATGAAGATATATAGGAAACAACCCCCTGGTATTTTTCCTTTAAAAATGCAGTTCCGGATACTGTTGCTGTCTGCCCTACTTTAATATTTCTTAGCCTGCTTTCCTGAATTGAAACCTTAACCTGAAGAGCATCGCTTGAAGAGATAACCGCACACGGTGTTTCGGTGTTAATCGCTCCTCCTTTAACCACATTAACAGATCGGACATTTCCAGACACCGGGGTAATAACATCTTTGCTTATCTGCTCCTCTGTTACCATTGAAGGCAATATTCCCGCTGCAGCCGCTATTACTTCTTTTGTTGCATCAACATCAACGGAAAATAGTACATCCCCTTCAGAAACTTCATCTCCGGGTGAAACATAAATTTCTCCCACAACACAAGGAATCTTAACGTATACATCCTCGCTTTCGGCGGCTTCAACTCGTCCGGAGCATGATACAGTCTGTTTAACCGGCCGTGGTTTGATTTTATATACCGTAACCTCCATACCGGTTGCCTGAATCATTTTCCCGAAAATAACGATTCCAGCTATAATAATCGATGTAAAGGTTATCAGTATTACATATTTTCTCATTAATATATCATGTCCTTTCAAACATCGATTGATTTAACAGTATATATATTCTGTTACATAAATCATAAATTATTATAAGTTTTTGCCTTTTGTAAAAGAAAAACGTGTTTTCTAAAGCAATTTAGAAAACACGCCGAATAGTAAATCTATTATGTTGCTTTGGTACAAAAGTCTGCCTATTGCAGGGCACCATATGCATCTCTGACCGACTTTACGCCAATTAATTCAACACCCGGGTGACGGGTAATACTTTTTAGATTCTGATGAGGCAGCAGAATCTTAGTAAATCCAAGCCGGGCAGCTTCGCCAATTCGGGATTCAATATTGGAAACCGAACGAATTTCGCCCGCCAGCCCGATTTCCCCCAATGCAACAACACTATCGCCGACAGCCTGATCCTTCAAGCTGGAAATCAGGGACAATGCAACAGGAAGATCGGCGGCCGGTTCATCCAGCCTCATACCTCCTATGACATTTATATAGGCATCCAGATTAGAAAAGAAATACCCTGCACGCTTTTCGAGAACGGCAAGAATGAGCGAAAGACGGTTATAATGAAATCCAGTTGCCGTCCTTCTTGGATTACCGAAGCCGGTAGGTGAAACAAGCCCCTGCACCTCGGCAAGCAACGGTCGGGTACCCTCCATCATACAGGCGACGCAGGTTCCGCTTACATTGTGCGGACGTCCTGACAAAAGCATCATAGAGGGATTTTCAACCTCTTTGAGACCTCTATCGCACATCTCAAAAACACCAATTTCATTTGTTGAGCCATAGCGATTTTTTATACAGCGCAAAATCCGGTAGCTTGTATTGCGATCTCCTTCAAAATAAAGCACGCAGTCAACAATATGTTCCATGACCTTGGGACCGGCAATCGCCCCGTCTTTATTAACGTGACTAACTNNCCTGTGTTACGCTTCCAGATGCAGAGGAAACGGTAGCAAGATTCATGGTTTGTATGGAATCAATGATTAAAAGCCCCGGTTTTTCAGCTTGCAAATGCTCAATTACAGTGTCAACATCCGTTTCACATAGAATATAAAGATTCTCGCTTTGAACACCCAATCTGTCAGCCCGAAGCTTTATTTGTCTTAAAGACTCCTCTCCTGTTACATACATGATTTTTATCCGATTGCCGAGATACTCACAAATCTGCAGCAAAAGCGTAGATTTGCCGATTCCCGGATCACCGCCTATCAGCATCAGCCCGCCCGGCACAATACCACCGCCTAGCACACGGTCAAGCTCTCCCAAGCCGGTTTTACAGCGTTTTTCCCCTTCTGGATTTATATCTTTTATTGGCTGAACCGCGGAGGTGGATTTGCGCTGTATATTTGATGCGGCCTTTTTTTGTAAGATCTCCTCCTGCATTGTGTTCCATTCACCACATGACGAACACTTACCATACCATTTCGGCGATTCAAATCCGCATTGCGAACAGATATAAACCGTTTTATTTTTTAATGGCATTTTTTATTTCCTTTCTATTTTCACCCTTTCACTTACGGGTCATACTCTAAAATGCCACAGGTGATGGCAAATGCCATCTCCTGCCGATATGTTTCATCCTTTAGCTTTGACAGCTCGGCTGAATTTGATAAAAATCCGCATTCAACAACAATCGCAGGTGCAGTAGTATTGCTCAAAAGATATATATCCTTGGTCGCTTTTTTTAATTCACGTTTATTTTCAGGCTGTAGTAACCGAATTACATTCTGCCTTACCATTGTTGCCAAAAGCTTACTTTCTTCTGATTTTGAACCATACCAAATCTGTGTCCCATAATACTGTGACTGGGGAAAGTGGTTCTGATGTATACTGATAACCAAGCGACTGCGATTATACATCTTTAAACGATTTTTCATATCGCTTATCTTCTGCTCACGAATTGAATTAAGTTCCGGATCGCATATCATGCAATCACAATCCCGGGTTAATTCCACCGGAAATCCCATAAAACGTAACATATCGGTAAGTGGCAAGGATATTGCAAGATTTATTTCTTTTTCAACCGTACCGTCAGCAGCAGAAGCACCCCCGTCTTTGCCACCATGGCCCGGATCGATCAGCAGCAATCTGCCTTCCAGTGCTTCCCGTTCAACTTTTGATATACGTATTGCATTTTTTATGTTTACGGCCAAAAATATTGCTGCCAGAATACAGCCGATCACCAGTACAACCAGCAAAGTGTTATTCGCACACCGTTTTTGCAAGTTCATCACCCCGTAAAGCGTATGAACGCGGCGGGGAATTCATGACACTGTATTAATTAATAACGCCTCTTTTTGCGCCTGTTGCGCTTATTCGGGTTCACATAGATAAATTTTTCGCCTAATGAAATCTCTTTATATCCTAACAAATAAGCAATATAGCATACTAGGGGTACCACTGCTACTGTTAAAAGGATGGCCAATATAGAAAGCCACGAAGCATCCGCGGTGGTGCTACTGCGTCCTGTAAGATTTGAAATGATTGGCATGAACGATATATTCAGAAAACGATATATAAACATATATTTGTCGGAGATCAGACCAAGTTTACAAAAAAATAATAAAATATAAAACACAAATGATGGAATAGCTGCCATCAGACCTACTTTCAATCCCCGCAGCTTGTCCTCCTGCATTCTTCCAAAATTAACACTGTTATTGTCCTTGTCCCCGCGCTCCCAGAGCTTAGAATACACCAATGTGACCAGTAGTATTAGCATAAACAATTGCGAAATGGTATCAAGCGCCAGAGAAGCGCCTGCAGACATTTCAGTCCTGATACTCTGCTTAAACTGATTACTTGCGAGGGTTGTATCAGTTGTATTAGAAACGTTTGTTACGGTGGTTTCTGATTTGTTTTGCGTTTCTGTCGGATTTGAAGCAGAAGATACTGTATTTGTAGTGTTTTGAACAGCAGTCGAAGCAGACGTTTCAATCGCTGAAGTAGTTTCATCTAATCCGCTAGCAACAGCTGTAGTTTTATCATAGATGATACTTTCAATTAGTCTAACCGAACCGTCCTCTGCCTTCTCATATAAGCCTTCACCAATGGTCTTCGTAGATATGCCTGAAAAGATCATAGTCAATGACATATAAATAATCAGGTTCATTACAGCTGCAAAAATAGTCCATACGAAAACATTTAATGCAAGCCTCGCATTTCCCATATCCGTTCTTGATGTCTTGTTATTTGGTACATCAGCCATAACATTCAGTGTCCTTTCTTGTACAAATCTGCAACATATATTGCCATATTATTATTATACCATTATTAAACCAATACGGCAACACAACTACTATTCTGTAAAACCAGATAGTAGTTGCGCTATAAATCTTATTTGTAATTGTGTTTTTTGGTATTACTGTGGGGTTCTTTTTTGTTACGCCGTTTAAAATAAAAGACTGCTATGGCAATTACGCCTGTAATCCCCAATATAATTACTCCAACCTTTGAATATATTCCCATTGCTCCGGCGATTTTTTCCCAGGATTCACCCGCTGCAGCGCCAAGGGAGACAAGTACAATATTCCAAATAAATGTTCCGATTGTTGTAAGGAAAAGAAATATGGGCATTTTCATTTTTGTCATACCGGCTGGCACTGAAATAAGGCTTCTTATCACCGGTATAAATCGGCAAAAGAAAACTGTTGGTTTGCCATGCTTGTCAAACCAACCCTGAGCGCGCCTTACATCCTCACTTTTAAGACGCAGAATTTTCCCAATCCTCCCGTCCAAAATTCGTTCAATTCGTTCGGGACTTATTAACCTGCCGAATGCGTATAAAAAAATCGCACCTAAAACCGAACCAGCCGTTGAGGCTAGTACCACTCCCCATATTTCCATTTTTGCGTTCTCTATAGTTGTCATAAAGCCGCCCGCGGTCAGAATGACCTCAGATGGAATCGGCGGAAAAATGTTTTCAACCATGATGAGCAAAAGCACAATAAAATAACCATATTCCTGAATTAAATTAATAATCCATTCCTGCATAAGCGAGTATCCTCCGTAATCATCTTTGTATTCCATATAATTCCTTCGGGGAATATTTTAGAACCACAACTCAGGACTCGCGGTTGAAATGCTGTCCATTATAAGTCATACCNNTTTCTGCAAAACATTTGGTAATAAAAAGCCTCCCTGCATCTTATTCTTAAGAAACACAGGGCGGCTGCACATGAAACATAAAAAGGTTATAGTTTAACTTTTTTATGTTTCATATTTTTAACGTTTTCTTTCTTTGTTTTATAATCCTGCCATACAACCCAGAGAGGACCGCAGATACAAACCGTTGAATAGCAGCCCGAAATAACTCCCACCATCATTGGGACAGCAAAGCTGATAATTGACTCCAGATTAAATGCAATCGCAAGAACTGCAACGGTTGCAATTGCTAAGAATGTGCAAAGACCGGTATTGAACGAACGCGAAAAAGACTGGTTGATACTTGCATTGACAACCGTACCGATCGGTGTACCCTTTTCCATGGTTCTACGGTTTTCCCGGATACGGTCATAAATGACGATGGTATCATTTAGAGAATATCCAAGAATCGACAAGACAACCGCAACAAAATTGTCATTAAGCGGAATGCGGAATATAACAAAAGCGAAATATGCAACGAGTATATCGTGCAGTAAAGCAACCAGTGCCATTGCCCCGGCTGACCAACCGCCGATCTTGCGGAAACGAAACGCAACATATATTACAAGTAATCCGGATGCCAACGCAATCGCAACAAGACATTTTAGAAAGAAAAGCTTACCCATTGTAGGGCTTAAAGAGTTTATAGTAAGCTGTTCGATTTTGTAGTCTTTATACTGCGTCTCCATCGCCGTTCTCAAAGTCTTTTGTTCATCCATAGATAGGGATTCGGGTAAAGTAATATTCAAAGTTTTTTCTGTATTAATGGCCGAGTCGGTTATCTGAACGCTCACTTCCTTTTTGAGTTTGTCCTCGACAAAGGATTCTACCTTTTCGCGATCCAGAGTCCCGCTAAAGCTGTACTTAATCAATGTTCCACCTTTAAATGAGGTATCCAGATTTACGCCCATAAAGATGTTAACGGCCAGTCCAATCACCATTAAGGCAATGGAAATAGCAAAGAATATTTTACGCTTGCCAACAAAATCAAAGTTCATTTTATTCATACTCATGCCCGTTCACCTCCCAGCAACCACGGTTTGCGTAAAAACTTGAAACGGACAACAGATCTAAGCATGAGTCGAGATGCCGTCACACCCATGATAAAGTTAAATATAATTCCAACAAAGAGGGTATAGCCGAAGGAATAAATCGACCCGGTAGTTGATGCAGGGAACCACCGAAGTATGGGATTCAGGATAGTTGCCCAGATTCCGGACGGGGGACCGAACACCCCCATCAGCACAGCAGCAACAATTAAAACCGTAATGTTACCATCGAATATTGCCCAGAAAGAGTCACTGGAACCTCTGGCAATCGCTCCATCAATTGTACGTCCGGCATGTATTTCCTCTTTGATACGTTCATTTGTGATAACATTGGCATCAACGCCCATACCGATTGAAAGAATGATACCGGCCATACCGGGAAGGGTTAATGTAAAGCTGGGAATAAAGCTAAAGTATCCCGAAATCGCCGCGAGCGAACCTGCGACCTGTCCAATCAGTGAAATTACAGCGACAAAGCCCGGTAGACGATAATACAGAACCATAAACAATGATACAATCACAAAAGCAATAATGCCCGCCAGCACCATAATATCCAGTGATTTTTCACCAAGCGTAGGATCTATCACGCCGTTGCTCTTTACTTCAATACCAAACGGCAGAGCACCCGAATTGATTAGGTTAGCAATAGATGAAGCCTCAGCAAAATCTTTAAATCCCCCGGATATGATCGCAATACCATCCTGAATATGTGCTTGAACAGAGGGATCAGATATTTTAGTTTGGTCAAGCCAAATCGAAATCGTTCCCTTATTCATTTGCTGTAGGGTGGCATCTGCAAACGCCTTACGGCCTTCCGGTTTAAGTGTAAGCTTAACAATAGGCTCGCTCATACCATTTTCATTCTGTTGATATAGAGCTTCCGCCTTATCTACTTGATTGCCGGAAAGTACAAGCTTCCCGGTGGGCTTTTGATACTTGTTTCCCTCAGCATCGACTGCTTCTTCTGTTTCGCTGCCGATATGGAACGCAAGCTGCGCCGTTTTACCCAGTTCTTCAATTGCAGAATCAGGATCAAAGTCCTCTTCATCATTCTTCCATGGAAAACGTACAATCACCTGATTGTTTAATTTATCCGAGTAAATCTCATAGTCCGTTATGTTGTTGCCTACTAGACGCTGCGCAATAACGTCCTTAATGCCATTCAAGTTCTCTTCCGTAACATTCTTGACATCGCCTTCTGGGCCAAATGTTACATCGACACCGCCACGAATATCAATGCCAAAACGAATATCTGATGCCCCCCGAATAAAGGTATCGCGCCTGTCGCCGTAATAGCTATACACACCGAAAATAGCTGTATAACTCAATGCGAGAATCAACAGTGCAACGATGAAGAATACGGGTTTTTTGGTTCGCTTCATCGGCTTGTCCTCCCATGGTAACTTATTATGCAAAGCGCGAACGCCTGCGTCACACCAATACTATTCATTATATAAGGAGCGGTATTAAAAGTCAATATTGGTTCCGGGTGTTAGCGAAAATTAATACGAAAGTAACAACAGAACCATACTTTTTTTGTTAAATTGAAAAGAGTCGCTTTTTAAGACAAACCAACTCAGCGCAGATACAGAAAAGCTGCATCGCAGTTTTAAGTTCATCCAAAGGGGGATACGTAGGCGCAATACGTATATTTCTGTCACGCGGATCTTTTCCGTAAGGATAAGTTGCACCTGCCGGAGTCATGACAACACCTGCATCTTTCAGCAGCATTATTGTCTCACTCGCACACCCGTCCATAAGATTCACGCTGACAAAATATCCGCCGCGAGGTGAGTTCCACTCTGCAATCCCTTTTGAACCTAGATAATTGTCGAGTGCATCCAAAACAATCTTGAATTTCGGGCGCAAAACAGCGGCATGCAACTTCATATGATTGCACATATTTTCAAAATCGCCAAAAAATCTAGCGTGCCTCAGCATATTAATTTTATCATATCCAATTGTCTGAAACGACATACGGCGGCGAATATCAGCCAAAACAGCAGGGCTGGCCGCCATTGCGGCAACGCCCGCACCGGGAAAGCTTATTTTTGAGGTTGAGGCGAACATAATGACACGATTTTCGGCACCCTGTTTCATTGCTTCGTGGTATAAATCAAGAAGCCTATCTCCGCTCTCTGTTAGATGATGAATACCATACGCGTTGTCCCACATTATGCAAAAGTCATCCGCCGCCGTATTAAGCTTGGCAAGGCGGCGAACTGTTTCATCCGAATATGTTATTCCGTCCGGATTGGAATACATCGGTACGCACCATATTCCCTTAACAAGCGGATCGGCAGCATAGCGTTCGACCTGATCCATATCCGGACCGTCCGGTGTCATATCAACCGTTACAAGCTCTATTCCGAAATATTCCGTAACGGCGAAATGACGGTCATATCCCGGAGACGGGCAAAGAAATTTAATCCCGTCCTGTTTTGCCCAGGGCAGACTGCCGAGTAATCCGCGCGAATATATCATTGATATAAAGTCAAACATCATATTCAGACTTGAATTGCCGCCTACGATTACTTGAGATGGATCAATCTCAAAAAATGCTGCAAAAATATCCTTCATTTCGATAATACCATCAATAACACCATAGTTTCTTGTATCAACACCGTTTTTGGTGACATAACCGTCTCTAAAATTAACGCAGTCAAGCAGCCCCATTGTAAGATCGAGCTGTTCAGGACCGGGCTTACCGCGAGACATATCCAGCTTTAATCCCTTTAATTTATATTCCTCATATGCTGACTCCAATTCATTAATTCGTGCAGTCAATTGCCCTTTTGTATTCAAATCAAGAGCCTCCATGACCAATTGCCCCTCTCATGCTGCAATAATTAAAAAAAATCTTCTTCAATTCTATATTATGCAGCCTCAGTTTGCAAGTCAAATTTTGATTTCATGCAATATTCACTAATAATCATGATATTTGTAAAAAACCCGAACAGACTGTCTATATATCGTACAAAAGAAAGGCTTTGCTATCAATAAATGGTTGTGAACCATCTGACGATATCGAATTATATAAGACAAATAATAGCAAAATTCAGTATTTTACATACTATAGAATACAGAATGCTTGTACCTAGTAAAAAATATTTTCATTTATATATAATACAACGTTTAAAAAACATAAAATCCGGTAAAAATATAATTACTGGTATCAACCGAATGATTTTAACACGGGAGTGAAAATAGTGAACATCCACAGAGGAGATATTTATTATGCCGATTTAAGTCCTGTAATAGGCTCTGAACAGGGTGGTGTGCGGCCGGTACTTATCGTTCAAAACGATGTTGGCAATCGTTTCAGCCCCACCGTTATCGCTGCTGCCATTACCAGCCAAAAGGATAAAGCGAGACTGCCAACTCATATTCAATTAAATTCTATTGGTAGCGGCCTCGCTCGAGATTCTATTGTGTTGCTTGAGCAAATCCGCACAATTGATAAAAAACGCCTAAAGGAACACATGGGACGACTTGATGATAATTCCATGAACCGAATCAATCACGCTTTACAGGTTAGTTTCGGTCTTGGCGGCGAAGCGGAAAACCGGACTACATAAACCGTCCGAAAAATAGCATTCCGACTCGCCGGTAAGGAGCAGTTATAGGTTTTCAAAAGTTTAAAAAATGGCTGTTGCAGAATAATTTTCTGTAACAGCCATTTATAATATTATAAGTCAATCTCATTTAATAAATCACGAAGCAGTATGATTTCATCACCTGATAAAGTTACGCCTTTTCCCATTTTCGAATGATCTGGGGCCCAGTCTCTTATATCATATTTCGGATCTCGGTTATTCCAGCTTACCAGATTCAGCTCTTTTGTCCAGCCGGATGGTGATTCAGATAAAACGCCCAGGCTTTTTACGACTTCGTATTTCAGTTCCGCCATTTACAGCACTCCTTCATGTGTAGAAATATTGATGTATAAGAATATGCGTAATTCACGCATGAATCTTTCTCAGGAAAATCTCAACGACCATGTTTAAACATATTTCCGCCGTGACAGTCGATTGCAACAATTAAAGGGAATTCATTCAGCTCCAGTTTTTTAACCGCTTCGCAGCCAAGATCCTCGAAAGCAACTATCTCGCAGGACTTAACAGATTTCGCAGCAAGAGCTCCCGCCCCGCCGATTGCACAAAAATATACTGCCTTATTCCTGATTATTGCTTCAACAACTTCCGGACTTCGTCCGCCTTTCCCGATTGTAGCAATAACACCTTCATCATAGAATCGCGGCGCATATGCATCCATTCTGCCTGATGTGGTAGGACCACATGAACCTATCGGTAGACCATCAGGTGCAGGGGTAGCTCCGGAATAATAGATTACTGCATCCGAAAGGCTATACGGCAGCTCTTCACCCTGATCCAGTAGCTGTGATATGCGTTTATGCGCAGCATCTCGGGATGTATATACCGTACCCGAAAGCAGCACGCGATCCCCTGCGAGAAGTAATGCCGCCTTGTCACGCATATCAGAACTATTTAGATATATGGTTTGCGTAATAACCGCTCCTTCACATGGTATCTTTTTGCAATTCTGAGCATTTGGTTCACTAGAACACGCCAGCCGAGCGTAGCGATATGTACCCTATTATTACTCGTCCATGCCTGCTATAATTTCTGCGGAACTTTCAAGCGTTTGCATCAGCTCATCCAGTTTGAGACCGGCCAATGCACCATAATCGAGAAGCTCCTGCCTTGCATTTTTAACCTTTTCACGGGCTTCTGCAGTCTGGGAGGAAAGAGTTGTCAGAGATGATTCCAAACTATCCAAGCAACCATCGCTGCGTTTAAAAGCTATTTCAAGAAACCGCTGCCCCATCGAATACATCTGTAGAATAAAGGCACCTGCATCTCCTACAAGTCCGTTATAGTGCTGATTATCCTCTTTCATTTCTAAAAGCTGCTTTTCTAACTCCACAGTACGTGATTGAGAAGCGATAAGCTGTGCAGAGAGCTTCTCATTTTCCAAACGGAATTTTTCAACCTCACGTTTGGCTTCTTCCATCCTGCCCGAATCATCTTGATGGTTTGCAGCATTTGATTTGATCTGCAGACGTAACTGCTCAACCTCGCATTCAAGCTGCTGATTAAAAGCAGTGCTTTCCTGCAGCCGATCCAGTTTGGCCATATATTCCTGCTTTTCGACACGAAGAACCTCAACCTCCTGTGCCAGACGGCGGAGATCTGCGCCATAACGCATCTTATCCTGAGCAGTCTGTTTCAGACGGTTGTTTTCCTCAGTCAGCTGATTAATCTCTGCTTTCAACTGGTCAATACTGCTTTTAATAGTATTATTTTCAGACAGCTGTAATGTCAAAGAATTCTGAAGATCATCAATTTGCTTTTGAGATAAATTAAGATCCTCCATATAACGGGACTTCATGGCATCTATATATTCCAAAACATCCGATTTATTAAAACCTTTTACTGCATTACGAAAAATGCCATCTTCATTTTTGTCAGCCATGGCCATCCCCCCTTTCTTCCGGCTACTCATTATATCATTCCTGTTTGCAAAAAACAACCAAAAATATGGAAAAGGATTTAAACACGAATTACATTATCTTTAAATCGACTACAAAACAATGGCATGTTATTCAGTAAAAAACAATTCAAATACTGACTTTTTCCATTACTTGTGATATACTACCTGCTGATGGCATAAACATCATACTTCAGAAACAGTTTTGGGTTAACCTCCAATAATAAACACTGGTTGACAGCCCTGTGTAAAAAGAAGCACGGAAAGGAATTGACAAAATAATGGATACAAAACAACTTGCAATGGAAAAGCATTATCAATGGAAGGGTAAGCTTGAAGTAGTATCGCGTGCATCCCTCACGGACAGCGAACAGCTTTCAATTGCTTATACTCCGGGAGTAGCCGAGCCATGTCTTGCTATCAGTAAGGATTACAGCAAATCCTTTGAACTTACACGCCGCTGGAATATGGTTGCAGTTGTTACAGACGGAACCGCCGTCCTTGGACTTGGTGATATCGGTCCGGAAGCCGGTATGCCTGTTATGGAAGGTAAATGCTGTCTTTTTAAGGAATTCGGTGATGTTGACGCATTTCCTCTTTGCATACGCTCCAAGGATGTCGATGAAATTGTGCGTACCATTTACCTGATTTCCGGAAGCTTCGGAGGTATAAATCTTGAGGATATTGCAGCACCCCGCTGTTTTGAGATTGAGAAGCGTCTGAAAGAGCTTTGTGATATTCCCGTATTTCATGATGACCAGCATGGAACCGCAGTTGTAACCGGCGCAGCATTACTTAACGCATTAAAGGTTGTGGGCAAGACAGTTGATAATATCCGCTGCGTAATCAACGGCGCAGGTTCTGCAGGTGTAGCCATAGCCAATCACCTACTTAAGATGGGAGTAGACGATATTATTCTTTGTGATCGCTCAGGCATACTATGCGAAAGCAACCCAGAGATGAATGAATCAAAGTCAGAGATTTGCCGCAGGACAAACAAAAACCAACTGAAAGGCTCGCTTGCTGATGCAATGTACAAAGCGGATGTGTTTATTGGTGTATCGGCTCCGGGTGTAGTCTCAGCCGACATGATCAAGAGTATGGTTGAAAAACCAATTGTGCTTGCAATGTCCAATCCCGACCCAGAAATATATCCTGATGTTGCTGTGGAGGCCGGCGCTGCAGTGGTCGGCACAGGTCGTTCCGACTTCCCAAATCAAATCAATAATGTCCTTGCCTTCCCCGGTATCTTCCGCGGTGCTTTAGATGTCCGCGCAAGTGATATCAATGAAGATATGCAGTTGGCTGCTTCCTATGCGATTGCATCGCTGATATCGGACAGTGAGCTTAATCCCGAATACATTATTCCCAAAGCATTTGACGTAAGAGTGGGAAAAACCGTAGCTCAAGCGGTAGCTGCCGCTGCACGTAAAAGCGGCGTGGCAAGAATATGAGTTTACTATCCATTTTATAGTATTTAAACGAGAATTAAACAAGCGCGGTTTGTATCCCCAAAGATATAAACCGCGCTTGGACTTTTATTCAATGGTTTTTTTCTTCCTTAGAATAATAAATAAAGGAGTGCTTAAGCTAGGAAGCAATATAGCAGAGAGTACCAATTCCACGATACCGTTTATTGCAATTGCAGTTTGAATAATGGTAGACAACACCATACCAAGTTTAAGTACCCCACTGCCTCCAAACAAATTAATTGCAGTGAGAACCAATACTGTGTTTGTAATTGTTCCCAAGATTCCTGTGGCAGTTGCCGAGATTACCTCGACTGTTTTTCTGTTTTGAATAAACTTTCCAATAAGTGCTTTTATTCCGATAAAATACCACGCAGATAATAACCCTACAAAAATACGCGGCACAACCGAAATACGCGGATCCAGAAAAATAGCGGCGTCGGCAGTCCCGTTCATGGCGGCGAATATAAGACAGGTTATACCCCAAACCAATCCAAGTATCGTTCCCCTAACCGGACCGAGAATTACTGCGCCAAGAATAACTATGACATGAAGGGTGGTGATACTCAGACCACCGTAGGCAATATATCCAACTTGCGGGATAAATGTCATAGCTATTACGATTGCGCAAAACATTGCTGTGAGAACCATTTTCTCAAGATTTTTTCCTTTGATCATAAAATGACCTCCCTGCTGCTGTTCCTGCGGATACAGCGCAATAAAATATCTAAGGGTTATCCCCTAACACAGCCATCCCCGAATTCGAACACCTATGCTGCGGCGCTTATCTGTACTAATAAGCTGCCGCGCCGTGCTCGTTATACCCGTACCCGTCTGTGTTATTTTTTATTCTTTTTATAAATCATATGCAAGCCGGTAAGCAAAAGATTATCATCATAAATTATCTTGCAGCGACAGTTGGGTGCAATTTCTCGTCCCAACCCGCCCGTCATGATAACAGTTGTATCATAACCCAGC
>DOWI01000426.1:0-10730 GCA_003519645.1 Oscillospiraceae bacterium | reverse complement strand
GCTTCCAGACTGATCCGCGGTAGCTGAGATGCACGCGTCACCAGTGATTCTATGGAAACTCCCGCTCCCGCCATAATCGCGCCGCCACGAAAATGCCCATCACGGTCAACCACGGATACGGTGGTAGCTGTACCAAGATCCCATATAACACACGGAGTGCCATATTGCTCTACCGCAGCTACAGCTCCTACAAGAAGGTCGGCACCAAGCTGAGCAGGATTGTCAATACGTATATTAATTCCAGTTTTTGTACCGGGGCCTACAACCAACGATGTAACACCTGTAATCTTTTCTACTGCACGCCTGATTACAGAAGTTAAGGGCGGAACAACAGAGCTGATAATCGCGCCCTCAAATCCTTTTGTATCCACACCATAAAGCTTCAATATATCCAGCAATTCCACTGCATATTGATCTTCCATCTTGAAACGATCGGTAGCAATACGCGAATCAAGCAGCAGTTTATCGTCTTTAAAAACACCAATCTTTATATTTGTGTTACCCATATCCAAAGTTAAAAGCATGCCATCATTTTCCCTTCGGGGTTAAGTTGAAACTATTATATATCAAAAGCATATCATACTGCAAGTCCTTTATAAGCAGTCCTACATACATGTTATGTCGTAGATTTACCAACCTGTAATCGTGCGTATCATTTTCTCTAAAGCGTCCGCAGCAAGGACATGGGACTCCGCCGATGGATGTCCGGCTCCATAGGAGATTGCCTGTGGTAATTGTCCAAAAAACACATTGCTTATCCCTTGACGACGTGCGGTTTCAACTGCCTGTTTGACATATGGGGTAGTTATCGTGCAGAGCATTCCAATAACGCAGAGGATAATCGCATTGGGATTTTTTATTCGAATTTTTTCTATGAAATCAACATAAGCATCTATGAACAATCGGATACTTTCTTCCCGTCTATTTTCAGGCTCCATATTAATCCACGCGCCATCATTCGTCCCCAAATTGACAACCACTAAATTCGTGGGATTGGATGAGAAATCCCAATATTCGCCTTTGCCGTACGTAAATTCATATATGTCGGGCATACGATCACCATAAGGGCTTTTATAAACACACCAGCCCGAATGAGCAATTACGGAAAATCGGGCATTCATCCGTTGTGCCGTCAACGCCGCGTAAGAACGCCAGCCATCCTGCTCCTTTGTACAAAAAGAGCCATCTTCTGATTTGCAGTTATTTCCAAACCCAGCGGTGATTGAATCTCCGATGAATTCTATGATGTGTGCACTGTCAGGAGGGGATGGGTTAACCAAGTTACCGTACACTTCTAAGGTTTTTACCATTACTATAGAGTGTTGTGCCTCGCTCAATTTTACTAATCGTATCGTATGCTTGCCTTCGGGCAATGCTTTTGCTAAGGGATAGAAATTCCACCCCTCCCGGTCTACCGGAAACACCTGCATTTCCTCTGGTTTAATATCGCCATCCAACAGTACACCAATATAAGGACGAGATATATCGTTGTGAGGCTGGTTTGTCCAAATTTCCGCCCAGACTTCTGTTCCTTCAAAATAAAACGTAAAGCCTGAATCTGTCCAACTTAAGCAGCTTATGCCCTCCCGCTCAAAGGTACGTCCTTGAAATAACACGGTTTCATTATTAATCGGATAGTTTTTTTTCATCATACCTTGCTCCCGTTCCTTTTGAAAATATAACCGCATACCAACAAGCGGTTCAACCAATCACTTATCCGTCATCTATTGGTCTAGAGTATGTAGTTTTTGTTCACAATAACAGCTTAGAAAGGCACGTCGATATCCAGCAGAGCTGCCCCCATGCTATAAACATAACCATTGGTGATAATACCATGATACAGCATCAGTCAACCCTTCTTTATTTCAATTGGAATAGGATCCGCGCCAATCTGTAAAAAGAATATATTGGATTCTGATATGTGTTTTATTTATAATTGTAGGCTTTGATTCATCCTTAAGGAATGTGAATGTCGTAATTGCGCCCCACTGATTATGTTATCACCCTTAAATGAACCTTATACTGTACATACTTATCATCTGTCTGCAACAGTCCTTGTTATATCAAAATACCGAGAGTTTTCACCCTCGGTATTATAAATTATATATGTAACACGGAAAAATGCAGCACAAAACAATAAAATATATTATCAGCTGCAAAAACTCAGTGCGGCATCGGCTGCCGAAGCGGCATCCGCTGTGTAACAATCTGCGCCTATTGAATCACAGAAACTTTGGGTGATGGGAGCACCGCCAACCATGATTTTTACCTTATCGCGGATTCCCTTTTCCTTCGCTGCAGCCACCACATCCTTCATTTCTCCCATTGTAGTGGTAAGTAATGCCGAACAGCAAATAATATCTGCATTGTTATCGATTGCGGCCTGTACAAATTGATCAGATGATACATCAACACCGAGATCCACCACATTAAGCCCTTTGCCTTCCAGCATCATCCTAACAAGGTTTTTGCCGATATCGTGCAAATCTCCCTTAACTGTTCCTATGACAGCGGTTCCCTTTGATTCAACTCCCGCTTCCACCAAATGCGGTTTTAGAATTCCCACACCTGCATTCATGGCACGGGCTGCAATCAAAACCTCGGGTACAAAAATTTCATTTTTCTTGAATTTCTCACCAATAATGCCCATACCGTCAAGCAAGCCTTTTTCCAGGATTTCCTTGGGCGATAAGCCCTGATCCAAAGCCTCCTGAACCTTTTCTTTAACTATAGGAGCACGTCCCTGTTGCAGAAAGCTGCTAATGTCTTCTAAAATCCCCATTTCTCAACCCTCCGATAATAATTTTCACTAATATTGTATTGGGTTTGACATATTAAATATAGGAAAATATTTTGCCTTTTTGAACTTTATTCCATTAATTAAGCCCCGTTAACCCCCGGCTGTCCCTATATTTTTTTGGGGATAGCCCCGTGGCTTTTTTAAAAACCTTTGTAAAATAGCTTTGGTCTTCAAAACCACACATGGAGGAAATATCCACAAGGCTAACCGAATCGTCAAGCAGGAATATTTTGCTTTTCTCGATACGCACCTCGTTTATGTAAGAAAAAAGGCTCTTCCCTGTTTCCTCTTTAAATATACTGCTTAAATAGGATCTGCTTAAATATACGTGTCGCGCAATATCGTCCAATGAGATCTTTTGATTATAATTTGCCTTAACATATTGCATAACCTTGTATACAACGTTGGAATGCTTAACCTGTGCAAAATCAAACGAATATGCTATAAACCTGTGCATGATGCAGTTAAGCCATACACTAAGCTCTTCAAGTGATGAAAACTGCTCAATCTCTTGTATATAGTTTGTATTTGACAAAAACACTTCCCGTATATCGGCTCCGGCGTCAATGGTGGCGCGGGACAGAACCACCACCAACTCAACTACGCGTGTTTTGATGGTTGCCAAATCGAAATTACTGGCGCAGTATATATGTCCCAAAAGCTCGTTCAGTAATTCCTGCGCACCGCTTTTATCATGACTGCAAATCATGGTGTGCAGCTTTTTCTCAGTTTCGATGGGATAGGGGGAATCATCACTTTCCTGCTGCAGCATACTTTCCTGTGCCGAGTAAATTACGTTCAGCAGCTTTTCCTGTTCATAAACAAATCTGCCGACTTGACTATGAGGCATGCCTGCCGAATATGAAGTAACCGCTGACAAAACCTCCGAAAGATCCGTAACCTTTAAAGTAGAAAGTACGGGCAAGGCGGCGGCCTTACTACGCGTGTAATCGTTCATTTCGTTCAGAACATCATTTGAATCTCCCATTAACAAAGGGCCCATTACTATTCCGCCCACAAGATTGCCCGAATCATCTGAAACCGAGGAAGCAACAAACACAAGTCCCAGCGGACAGTAGTAGATATACTTCCCGTTCCAGCGATATGCTTCATTGCATCCGTAAAGATGGGTATTCATCGCATCACACCGAGAACAGGTGCATTCATCGCAAAATGCGGGAGTTTTGTCTTGATTAATCAATATCCTTTGCAAAACACTTAGCACATAAGCGGGTATGCCACACAATGCCGACAGATGCGCTGCATTTTCCATACATCGCTTTACGAGCAGCTCCATATACCTTCCTCCTTTGAAGTCAATTACCGGCTAAAAGTTGAAGATCTGTACCATCAGACTTTATTCGCGCTGAACCGGAACAGCATGGATTTTTGATTTGTCATAGGTGGCTTCGACACGATGATCGCGGGGACAGATTAGAAACTCATCATTATTCCATCTGCCTTCGGTCATAGCCTTAATCAGACGGTTATCACCTTCAAATTTGCAGTATTTCCAGTTATGATGCTTTGCAATTTGTTCAGCAAGCAAGGGATAGTCGGGACAGTCGTAAACAGAAGAACTGATATAACCACAGGAGTTGTAATTATATGCCCAAAGTTTGTCCTGTTCCAATAAGAAATCGGCATTTTCTTCTCCATACAGCCTTACGTATTCTCTATATCGCTTATCGAGCATTTCTTCGGAAGGTATAAAGGCGGTTTCAATCCAACCGTTATTCAGCCAGTATGTACCGTTATATTTTTGAAATAAATCAAGATACCGCTTTTGAGAGCCTAAAAAAATGGCAATACAGTCATCGGTTTTCGGAATGACTAAAGGTGTATCACGACTTTCAAGCCCGACTATGCCGTTTGAACTCAATCCGTAACCGAGAACAATGTAATCAGGCCAGTGCTTCAGCATCTGTTTTTCTTTCTGGAGGTACAGATCGTTTAAAGTATCTTTCAGCATCTGCCGCAGTTTTTCAGGCGTATCATGAAGCCCCTGCGGAAGCCATGTAATATCAACAATATGAGGGCTCTGAGACGCATAGTAGCTTAGCTCTCTTGAAAAAACCCTGCAAGCTATGATATGTATGCGAATAAGGCTCATCCCCTTTTGTAATTTTAAAGCCATTATAAACAGTATACCAAAATTCAAAATATCATGCTAGTTTTTTTGACATAATTCTTGTAATATGTAGTATAAGGACATTAATATTGGTTTGCTTTGCCAATGAAAGGCGGAAATACTTTATGAAGCATTCTGTATTACAAATAACAGCCTCAAACGGGCAGGAAAAACGCATTTCTTTCACTGCTCCCGCCCTGTTATCCGATCTTTTTGCCCAAAACGGCATTGCGGTCGAGATGCCCTGCGGCGGCAGGCAAAAATGTTTGAAATGCAAGGTAAAAGCGACAGGTGAGCTCTCTCCCAGGGGCGAAAGGGAAGGTTCACTGCTAACCGATCAGGAAAAGGCAGAACAAGTCCGATACGCCTGTATGGCAGAAGCTGTGGGTGATGTGCAGGTTCGGCTTCTGTCAATCGGTTTATACAAGGATGATATTTTGACAGACGGCTATCTTCCCCCGTTTGAGCTAAATCCATGGGGAATTAATTACGGTATAGCAGTCGATATCGGTACAACAACCGTTGCAGCATATTTATATCGGCTGTTTGACGGGAAACTGCTCAAAACGCTGGCAGAAAAGAATCCCCAATCGGTGTTCGGAGCGGACGTGATTTCCCGGCTGCAAAAATCTATTGATGGTGAACGAAAAGCATTAGCGGACAGTATTCGCAGCTGCATATCCCTGCTTATCAAAGAATTGACCAAATCTGTGTCTATTCCTGTACATAAGGTAGATAGCCTTGTTCTGACGGGGAACACCGCCATGCTGTATCTGCTTTGCCAGAGAGATCCACAATCCATAACCATGGCGCCTTTTGAGCAGGACTATTATTTCGGTATGTTTTTAACCGGGCTGGAACTGGATCTGCCATGCGACAACGCAAGGGTTTATTTGCCGCGATGTATTTCCGCTTATGTCGGTGCCGATATCACAACAGCACTTCTGGCTGCAGAATTTTTTCCTCATGGAAATAAAATTTCAGACAGTCCACGACTACTTGTAGATATCGGCACCAACGGGGAAATGGCGCTGGCATCAAAAGGTATGCTCTGGTGCTGTTCCACTGCTGCAGGGCCTGCATTTGAGGGGGCAGGCATTTATCAGGGTATGCCCGCACGAACAGGCGCGATAAGTCAAGTAAAATTCGAAAATCACCGTATCACCAGTTCTGTTTTGGACAATGGTCAAGCCGTGGGAATATGTGGATCAGGACTTTTGGATGCCGTATCGGTTATGTGTGAAGCGGGTGTTATCGATGAAACGGGAATTATATGCGAGAAAGGCCATGCCTTTACAGACAATATAATAGAAGTGAACGGCCAGCCCGCTTTCCGGCTACCCGGAACCAAGGTCATTTTAACGCAGCAGGATATACGGGCGGTACAGCTTGCAAAATCTGCAATCTGTGCGGGAATGCTAACACTGATAAAAGAAGCAGGATACAGCTGCGATGACATCCAAGAGCTTGTAATAGCAGGGGGATTCGGCAGCAATATCAATGTGAAATCGGCCGAAAGAATTGGGCTTATTCCACCCGGCTTTTCTGACAAATCCTATGCAATCGGCAATGCGGCCGGTTCGGGAGCATCCATTATCTTGTTAAGCGATACAATACGCAAACAATCGGAGCAAATTGGAAGATTTTCAAAACCGGTCGAGCTTTCAACAAATTCTTTCTTTATGGATACATATATAGACGGGATGATGTTTTACGAAAAGTAAAACAGAGTTTCTCGTAATTAAACAATATAATTGGCATTTTCAAGCATTTGCTTTACTCTTTGTATGCTGGATCCTCTGCCTTTGCTGGTTTGGGCAAGGGTATCTCTTGGATTTGCACCATATTCTGCATATAGTTGGTTCACTCCGGCAAGAAGCGCCATTTCGGTGGGTTCATGCACATTCATTGACCGTTTAGGTCTTGTCACCAGACGGGTTACAGCAGCAATCTTTGTAAGCTCAAGCAAAGTGATGGTTCCCCTTTTTTCCATATCCGTTCCCGGTACAGGAACCCTTCGCATGGCAGCCATTACATCAACGCCATATTTCCTTGCACGCAGCATTTCATCCACCAGTGCTTCATAGGTATGTTCGGGACCTATGGGCTCAACGCAGTAATATAGCTCTAATCCTGCTTTATGTACATTGTTAAGCGTATCAATACGCCTGTCGGGGGACAGGTCTGTGTCGATGCCCTCATTCAGTCTGTGTATATGATAGGCTCCACTGAATCCGGACACTTTTAATTGCATTGCCTGTTCATATGTGAAATCTCCGATATTCGCAACCAAACGTATTGATTTTGGTATAGATTTGCGAAGTTTGGTTGCTATATTTATCACATGTTCAAACGGATAATCCGCTGTTGTCATGAGAAACAGGTCTGAAATCTCTGATCTGCAAATGTCCAAACCCGCCATTACCGCCTCATCAACAGTAAGACGGTAAGGGTATTCCACCGAAAAGTTGCTCTGTGCAAGTGAACAAAAACGGCAGCCCCCGGTGCAGGGCTCGGCATTCAGGCCAATTTGGGCAAATATATACCCTTTATTCCCGTATTCATTGCGGGATAATGAGTTGGCAATACACATCAGCCGATAAAACTCATCCGACTGATTTGATATTTTCAACAGCCCTATCGCATCATCTCGGTTGAGCGGGTCATGGTTCGCAAGTTTTTGCTCAATAAAATTAAAATCTATTTTAACCGCCTCACTCAATATTTAATATAAAAGCATCATAGCTTTTGCCTGCCGCTTTTAGCGTAGATAACATCGGCAGTCCCCTGCCCGCCAGAACAACAAGCCGATTGGGGTTTTCAACCTCTTTATCCCAAGGTTTCAGTTTAACGTCTTCCCCTACAACATCCACAAAAAATACACCCTCACGTAATTGCACAAATCCCTTTATGCGAAAAGACGCGGGAGCAATGCGGGAGAGAAAATCCATCAGCTTATCTTTGGGGAAGATATCCCGAATAACAACAATACGGCTTTGCAGAGATACATCTTTTATATGAACGGAATTTTTAGACTCTGCTATGGCAGGACCGCCAAAAGATTTCAGCCACTCCGGCTGTATTTTGCCGTGACTTGTCAAATATACAGGGACATCGGAGCGGTGGTTTTTTATTAGCGCAAGCGTCCGCTTCGTTTGGTCATCATCTGCAATATCGGTTTTGTTCAATATAACGGCATCGCATATATCCAGCTGCTTTCCACATACCAGTGCGGTAGAATACACTTTTTCAAATCTTATTGCGTCCGCAATACACCAGCATCCCCGGTAATCTATCTGATCGGCTTTTGGATGCTCGTTCAGTAATTTCCGAATGCGTGTGGGATCGGACAGACCCGACGTTTCAATCAAAATTATGTCGGGGCTGTCCTTCAGCAACCGTGAAAGTGCATCCGAAAACTGCTCTACACGACAGGCACAGAAAATGGAACCGCTGTGCACCTCTTCCATGGCAGCGTTTAACTCCCGAAGAAGTTTGCCGTCTACATCCTCTTTGCCAAATTCGTTTACCAAAACCGCAAGCTTTTCAACCGTCAACAGACGTGCAAACTCCATCAAAAAGGTGGTCTTGCCCGCGCCCAAAAATCCGGTAATTACGTAAAGCTTTGTCATCTCAATATCAAGACCTTTCTTGCAGCAGGAGCTGGGCTACGCGGTCGAATCGAATTTCCGTATGGACCGTCTGTCTGTATAACATTGGTATTTTAAANNCATCCAGTTCCTCACTTCTTGGAATGAGGGATGAAAATTTTAGCTCACCGTTGATATAAACTGACGGCAGGTGCTGTACCCCCATCTTTTTGCATCTCGCAATATTCTCCTTTTGGGTATATTTATATTCAACTACATCTATGGTATCACCGTACCGCTCCTTAGCCGCATTTACCGCACCCATCATATAAGTACATGCGGCACAGGTGGCCGAATCCAGCGTAAACACTTCAACCAGAGGTTTGGAAAGCGCATCATATTGGGGAAGCTCAACGTCAATATCATCCTCGACTGCCACATAATTTTTCAGCATTTCCCGTACTTCTTCGGTCTGCCATACCGCCTGTGCAACCGCAACAGTGTTTTCAATGGGAACTGCAAAGGGCATATCACATCCCGGTGCCACAATAAAATTATGTGTGTTTGGCAGGCTGTCAAGCATATCCACCACATATTTCATATTGTCCTGCTGTGTCCCGTGAAGCATAATTGAGGTAAGCGGAATATTCCCGCCCAATGCAATGTTATAGCGGTCGGTTATTCCCTTTGCCTCCACGATATTCACATTTTCATCCACGAAAACTGAGTCGGGGTTTGTTTTGCACATGACTTCTATATTCCTTGTCGCATCTCCACACACAAAGAAAGAAGAAAATTTCCCGCCCTCACGAATAAAATCGAACAAAGCTGTAAACGGCTTGGATAAAAATTCCTCAAAATGCATGGACGATACTTGTGATACCAATGGATCAACCACTGCGATAACATCCATGCCCGCTTCTGAATACATTTCTATCATCCGCCTGCCGACATCAACGCAATAATCCAGAAGATTATGGACAAAATCTTCGTCATCAAACATATCCATGAAGATATCGTTGCCGCGCAGATGGGAGGCAAGGGTGAACGGTCCGCAAATCAATCCGTACAATCCGGTTGTATCCCCTACTTCGGTCTTCATTCTTCTCATAACATCCAGTATCATGGGAAGCCGTCCGTCCTCGGCAGTAGGCAGCGTACAGCGGCATGGAACAGCCGGATTATCCGCAAGCGGATGTGAGCTAACTGACGGTGGGCCATCCTTTGTCCAAATAAGCTGGCATCCCAAAATTTCGGCTTCAAGCTGCAAATCAAAAACTACGGGTTGCCCGCACGGGCGGTACAGCTTGTTGACTTGCANNATCGCATCATATCCCGCCAATGTACCGGCATGTACGCCCGCGAACGGAACCCATGGAACCTGCCGGATGCTTTTGTGGTTCAGTGTATCCAATAAAAGATCTTTTGGCTGTTGCATATATACCACTCCTTTTTACATTAATATAAACATTATATATAATCAAACAATATAATGATTGAAACATGTATGACTTTTTAGAAAAATTTTTTGAATTTATAGTATTGAGGGACGATAAATCCCTTTAACCAAAAGAAACAGGCACTTTCACGCGCGTGAAAGTGCCTGTTTCTTGATAATCGAGATACCCCATACCATAACGGTGGGCATATTTTTGACTATGTTCTAAACTAAAAATAAAATGCCTCGCCCGTTGTTGAGGATGTATAGATTGCTTCAAGGATTTGGGTTACAGCAAACGCCTGCTCCGGCAAAACCAAAGGCTGCGTATCGTTTAGAATACTGTCAATCCACATGGCAGCCTCAAGTCCGGCAGCATCAAGTTTTTTGCTGCCTTCATAGAAAGCAACACCGCCTGATTTAAGATCGGGAAGGATGGTTGTCTGTGTATTCATATCCACTTTGTTTATTCTCAGTCCGTCCTTCATATCCGCGCCGCCTTTGGTTCCGCACAAAGAAGTTTGTGCTTCGCCAACGTCCAACGTATTCAGTGCCCAGCTTGATTCCAGAGAAATGGTAGCGCCATTTTCCATTACAACAAAACCAAAAGCTGAGTCCTCAACTGTAAACTGTGCAGGATCCCAGTCTCCCCAAGCGTTCGCAGTCTGTGTCTGGTTTCCAAGCTTCTTGAATGTCTGCCCCAAAACTGCCTTGGGCTTGTAATTGTCCATCATCCACAGTGTAAGATCAAGCGCATGTGTCCCGATATCA